>JBBRXW010000001.1:0-25400 GCA_038238295.1 Flavobacteriales bacterium
ATAATGGCCTCATACAAATCCTCTTCTTTAAAATCGGGCCACAGAACGGACGTAAAATACAGCTCCGCATACGCAATCTGCCACAACAAAAAATTACTGATTCGATGCTCACCGCTGGTTCGAATTACCAAATCAACATCCGGTAAATTTCGCGTGTAAAGATGCTGATTAATAATTGATTCATCAATAGCGTCAATTGAAATTATATTATTTTTAACTTTATCGCTAATTTCCCTTACAGCACTGATAATTTCCTCCCGTGAACCGTAACTTAACGCCAATGTCAAGGTCATGCGCTGGTTGTTTTTTGTCTTTTCAATAACCTCGAGTAATTCTTTTTGAGCCGATTTTGGAAGCAATTCTACATTCCCGATCGAATGCAGGCGGATATTATTTTCGTTTAGTGTTTTGAGTTCATTCTTTAAGGAATTGATCAGCAATTTCATTAACATATCGACTTCCAATTTCGGTCGATTCCAATTCTCTGTAGAAAAAGCGTATAATGTGAGATTCTCTATACCCAGTTTTGCGCAGGTTTCGACCGTCAAGCGTACCGATTTGGTGCCATTCTCATGTCCCAAAGCCCGCAGCAGCCCTTTCTGTTTGGCCCAACGCCCGTTGCCGTCCATGATGATGGCGAGGTGTTTGGGTAAATTTTCAATATTTATTTTATCTAATAAACTCATTCTATTAATCTGCGCAAAAGCACGGTTTGTTTCCAAAGGTATACGTAAGTGTAAATCCAGAAAACACGTACCAGTCATTACTATTGATGTTCCCGAAACGGAGACTTTCTAAATTTTTATTCGAAGGATTGCTGCCGTCTAAATCATCCTTAAAAGTATAACGGGCGCCCACTTCGAGGCCGATAATAATTTTTCCTGCCAATCTTGTTTTAACACCAACGATCATCGGAATTCCGAAAGCGCCGTGTGAGGCGTCGAATTTGGTCTTGCCATCCACAAAAAACAATCCGTTGTAGTGAACATAGCTCAAACCCGAATAAACATAAGGCGTAAATTTAGGCTCAAAATCATGCAGGTTGAAATCAAAAAAATCAAACTCCAATCCCGCAGAAATTTCCTTGATATCGTTTTTAAAATGATAGCCCCTTTTTTCTCTCGATGGCATCTTTGAATTAGCATCATCGCCTTTGATCGTCGACTGTGTATACGAAATCCGCCAGGAATGTCTTGGGCTTCGGTTCCATTTATAGAGTATTCCGAAAGCCGGTTGGTTGGGTGCTACATAGGTGGTCGAACCCACGTCACCAATGAAATTACTTCCTCCCAAAAAAACACCTATTTCATTGATTTGGGCGCTTGCTGATGTGATTCTAAGGAGCAAAAAAATAATGACAAAAAATCTATTCATTGAATTGAAAATAGCGTGCAAATATAATAATTATGAGTACTCCTTTGACATCAAATTTACATTTCTGCACAATTATCCTAAAAGGCAATAAAAAACTGCCAAGGCAACATCGAAAGGGTAGTAGGGAAACGCTATTTTATTGGGATATAGTATAAGCGACTTCAGAAATGGTATCAATTTCTTTTGTCTTCTCCCCAAAGCAATTTGTTGCGAAGGGTTTTCAGGAAAGTTTCTTCTGGAATTTCGACCATATTGATTTTGAATGGCGTTTTTTGAATGATCAAAACGGAATCATTCTGCACCGAAGCGATCCTCGAATCAAGGGAAACCAAATAAAATTCTTCGCGCCCGGAAACTTTGAGCCTGATTTCAGTAAGGTCCGGAATTACTAGTGGCCGTGCATTCAGGTTGTGTGGCGCAATCGGAGTAATCACCAAACTTTGCACGTCGGGTGTCAGAATCGGGCCACCGCAACTCAGCGAATAGCCTGTTGATCCGGTGGGTGTAGAGATAATTAGTCCATCGGCCCAATAGGAATTAAGGTATTCGTCATTAAGATAGGTTTCAATCGTAATCATCGAGGTAGTATCTTTTCGGCTAACCGAAATCTCATTCATCGCAAAATTGAGCTCGCTGATCTCCGGATTATCAGGAATGCATCGCAAAGACAGTAAACTTCTAGGTGAAATAGTATATTTTTTTTCAATAACAAACTGCAGGAAGTTTTCGATGTTCTCTTTTTGCACCGAAGCCAAAAATCCCAGTCTTCCGGCATTGACGCCGAGAATAGGAATTCCGGAATCGCGTACTAAAGTCGCTGCTCGTAATATGGTACCATCGCCGCCAATGCTGATTAGCATATCAAAACTGTCGTTGAGTTCGGTGTGGGAAGCAAAAGTCTGGTACTCTTTTTCGACAATTTTCTTGTCGTGTAGCAACTTGAGGAAATCAGCTTCAATCACCATCTCGACCTTATTAGTATTAAAAAAAACAAAGATGTCTTTAATAATTGGCTCGGTACTGTTCTGATAATATTGTCCGTAGATGGCTACTTTCATTCCATTATATATTGAGGTACTTGTCCAAATAATCCGAGCGCTCCTTCAGATTATTGATATAATTGTCTTCGTTGTGTTCCGAGATGATTTCATAGTTATACCTTCTGAAAGTCTGGATGATATCATTCATCGCCCCCAAACTAATCTTGATCGTAATCTGTACACTATCTACAGTGGCTTCCGAAATAAACAACCCCAAAAGTTTCCCATTATTGCTTTCAACAATCTGCGTGATCTGGCTCATCGAATAATCCAAAATAGCTTTCTGAACCACAACAATGCCGCCCGGTTCCTTTAAAAACGGCGTTTCATGGAAAAATTTTATAATATCCTCCAACTCATAATAGCCGAGATAGCTATTGCTATCATCCAACACCGGAACAAGATTCGTGTGGTTTTTAGCAAAGATTTCTAAAACATCCAACCACATCATCGAGTTTCTAGCAAAAAAAGTTTCTAGTGTATACCGGTAATCAGCAATCTTTTTATCCAGATCAAAAGTATCCACATCATCCAAAGCAATGCAGCCAATATAAATACCATCCTGCAACACCGGAAAATGCGAAAAGGTCAATTCATCAAAAAAGGCCAGCGCTTCATCAATAGTAGCACTGCTATCAATTGCCTTAAAATCACCGTTGATATAATCTTTAATTTCTGTCATAATCCCGAATCAAAATCGATGATGCAAAATAATCAAATTTATGCAATACCACCTAGTTTAACTTTGTATTTTTGTGCGGGTCTGTTTTAAATTCATTTTCAATCCAACACCATGACAAAGTTAAGTGTAAATATTAACAAAATAGCGACTTTGCGCAATGCCCGCGATGGAAATGTTCCGAATCTTCTTCAGGTGGCCAAAGATTTACAGCAGTTCGGCGCACAAGGCATCACCATTCATCCGCGCCCCGACGAGCGTCACATTCGCTATCAAGATGCCCGTGACTTAAAAGCAATCGTCACTACCGAATTCAATATCGAAGGCAATCCACAACACAATTTTATCGATTTGGTTCTCGAAATACAACCAACACAAGTCACATTAGTGCCCGATGCTGTTGGTGCCATTACTTCGAGTGCGGGTTGGGACACGGTCAAACATCAGGCGTATCTCAAAGATGTCATTCAGGAATTTCAGCGCAACAACATCCGGACTTCGATATTCGTCGACCCAGTTTTGGCAATGATTGAAGGAGCCAAAGCCACCGGAACCGACCGCATCGAACTATATACCGAAGCCTTTGCACACCAGTACGGATTAGGCAATAAAAATGGAATCCAACCCTACATAAAAGCCGCAGAATTGGCGAATGAATTGGATTTAGGCATCAATGCCGGTCACGATTTGAGCCTCGATAACATTCAGTTTTTCAAACAAAACATTCCCGGTTTGCTCGAAGTTTCTATCGGCCACGCGCTGATTTCTGAAGCGCTCTATCTCGGATTAAACACTGTCGTCACTATGTATTTGAACAAACTAAAATAAATATTTGGGCGTGCCCACAAGGGTCGGGCTTTCGGCTTTATCTGTTAGGCGAGGAACAAAGCACTATTTTGATACTTCTCGCACGCATAACAGGATACCGCCTCTATCCCTCACGCAGATTTCGTAAATTACAATGCTAAATTTTCCCTCATGTTACTCTACTCCAGAATAGAAGGAACCGGACAACCACTACTGATTCTACACGGATTTCTCGGCATGTCCGACAATTGGAAAACACTCGGAACGCAGTATGCTGCCAAAGGGTTTCAGGTGCACCTACTCGATTTACGCAATCACGGACGAAGTTTTCATTCCGACACATTCAATTATGATGTGATGACACAAGATATTCTTGACTATTGCCGTGATAAAAACCTGCAAAATAGCGACATTATCGGGCATTCGATGGGTGGAAAAGTGGCGATGCTATTGGCAACGCAACATCCTGACTTAATTCATAAATTGATTGTCGGCGACATTGGCCCGAAATATTATGCGCCGCACCATCAGGAAATTCTCGCCGGACTCAATGCTGTCGATTTTTCTACAAAACCCGAACGCGCTGAAGTCGATGCCATTATTGCTGGCTATATTCCCGATTTCGGAACGCGGCAGTTCCTGATGAAAAACTTGTATTGGAAAGAACCCGGACAACTCGAATTCCGATTCAACCTTCCGGTTTTTAATCGTGAAATTGAAAACATCGGAACCGCACTTCCGGACAATGCTCGATTTGATAAACCGACGTTATTTATCAATGGGGGTAACTCCAAATACATCAAAGAAGAAGATAAAACGGGAATTTTAAATCATTTTCCACAAGCGGTTTTTGATACGATCCCAAATGTTGGACATTGGTTGCACGCCGAAAATCCCAAACTATTTTTTGAGATAACGAGTTCGTTTTTACAATAAAAAATCCCTCATGATCGTCCCACTATGCCATTGCTATTTTAAATCATTTACCTACTTTTGAATTTTAAATTCAACCTTATGAATCTCATCATTAGAATCTTAATTACTGCGGCTCTAGTTATTGCAATCGCTCATTTTATGCCTGGCGTTTCCGTGGCCAGCTTTACGACTTCTATTATTGTTGCCATCGTTTTAGGGCTACTGAATATCTTTGTAAAACCGATTCTTGTACTGCTGACATTGCCCGTTACGCTGATTACATTCGGATTGTTTTTACTGGTGATCAATGCATTGCTGATTTTGCTGTGTACCAAAATTGTCGGTGGATTTGCCGTAGAAAATTTCTGGACGGCTGTCTTTTTCAGTATGATCTTATCGATTCTGCAATCTGTGGTTTACGGATTTTCGAGCGACAAATAAACCACATTCATTATTATAAAACTTGTTTGGGTAGCGAAAATGTCCTAATTTTGCCACCCAATTTTAGTATATAAAAAGATGAATATTACAAGAAATAATGTAGATGCTTTGAATGCGATTATCACTGTTGAGGTTTCAAAAGCAGATTACGCACCACAAGTCGATAAAATTTTAAAAAGCTATTTAAAAACAGCTGCTATTCCAGGTTTCAGAAAAGGAGCCGTTCCTTTTGGAATGATCCAAAAACAGTACGGAAAAGCAGTATTGCTGGAAGAAGTTAATAAAGTATTGCAGGAAAATTTAAACCGTTACCTGCAACAGGAAAGACTCGATATTTTAGGAAATCCGTTGCCGAAAATCAATGAAGACTTCAATTGGGATGCGGAAGATTACAAATTCGAATTTGAGTTAGGTTTGGCACCTACTTTCGATGTCGATTTAAGTGTAGCCAAAAATCTGACGCAATATAAAATTATTGCCGATGACAAAATGCTTGAAGATCAGGTGGCTAAAATCAGAAAGCAATATGGCAAAATGATTTCCAAAGATACTGTCGAAAAAAACGATGATATCTCGGGAACATTCATCAATGCTGAAAAAAACATCGATGCCCCGGCACAAATTACATTGGATATTTTCAAAAACCAAAAAGCCGCTGACGCTTTCCTCGGAAAAAAAGTTGGCGATGTTGTTACGGTGAACACCAAAGGACTTTTTGACGACGATCATAAATTGATGGATTATTTGAAACTAGGCCACGACGATGTACATGGTTTAGACGTTGATGTCGATTTTAAAATTGAAGAAATCACGACCAGCGAACCGGCTGAATTGAACCAAGAACTGTTCGATAAATTATTCGGGCCAGGTACTGTCTCTTCTGTAGATGACATTAAAGCAAAAATCAAAGAAGACGCTGAAAAACAATTCGAGACGCAAGCGAATCAGAAATTTCTGAACGACGTTACTGAATCGTTATTGAAAAACACGAAATTCGACTTGCCATCAGGATTTCTTAAAAAATGGATTCAAACGGTTGGTGAAACACCATTAACCCCGCAACAAGCGGAACAGGAATTCGCGAGATCAGAAAACGGTTTGCGCTATCAATTGATCGAAGGGAAAATCATGTCGCAAAACCAATTGCAAATTACCTTCGAAGATTTGAAAACCTATGCGGCAGAAGTAATTAAAAAACAAATGGCACAATTCGGTCAGATGAATCCGACTGATTCCGATGTAGAGGGAATCGTTGCCCGTGTTTTGTCGAATCAGGAAGAAGTAAAAAGATTATCAGACCAGGTAATGAGTGAGAAAATGCTGAATCTTTTTAAAGATAAAGTAAGATCCAAAACCAAAGAAGTTACCTATCAGGAATTTATAGCCGCATCATACGGCGAGTAGATTTAAAAAAAATCATTATATTTGAGCGTCGAAACTGAGATTCCGACGCTCAATTATTTTTTTAAGCTATAAAAAAGAATATCAACACTATGAATTACGGTAAAGAATTTAAAAAATTTGCTACAAAACATCACGGCGTCAACAACTTGTACTACGATAAGCTTGTAAATGCAATGACGCCAACCAACATGACTCCTTATATCATCGAAGAGCGCCAATTGAACATTTCTCAATTGGATGTTTTTTCCCGTTTGATGATGGACAGGATTATTTTTCTAGGAACAGGAATCGACGATCAAATCGCCAATATTGTTCAGGCACAGTTGCTTTTTTTAGAAAGTGCAGATGCCTCAAAAGACATACAGATATATTTAAATTCACCAGGCGGAAGCGTTTATGCCGGATTGGGGATTTATGATACAATGCAATACATCAAACCAGACGTGGCAACGATCTGCACCGGTATGGCTGCTTCAATGGGAGCTGTTTTATTGTGTGCCGGAGCTGCCGGAAAACGTTCTGCTTTGCCACATTCTAGAGTAATGATTCACCAACCATCTGGCGGCGCGCAAGGCGTAGCGACCGATATGGAAATCAACCTCCGCGAAATGCTGAAACTCAAAGAAGAGCTCTATCAGATTATTTCCCAGCATTCCGGACAAACATTCGACAAGGTGCATAAAGACAGCGAACGCGATTACTGGATGATTGCCGATGAAGCCAAAGAATATGGCATGATCGACGAAGTTTTAAGAAGATGATACATTTAAGTTACCTACTTAACTTTAAATAAAAAAAAATGGCAAAAGAAATATTAGATTGTTCGTTTTGTGGTCGAAAAAAGCCAGAAACCAATCTATTAATTGCTGGAATCAATGCCCATATTTGTGACAAATGCATTGAACAGGCACACGGAATTGTACTCGAGGAACTCAAAATCAACGGGAATTCCAAAATGGTCGCAGACCTTGTTCTAAAAAAACCTCAGGAAATCCGGGCTTTTTTAGACCAGTATGTTATCGGCCAAGACCAGACCAAAAAAGTAATGGCAGTTGCTGTTTATAATCACTACAAACGTCTGATGCAGCAACAGCTGAACGATGATGTGGAGATAGAAAAAAGCAACATCATTATGGTAGGGCAGACCGGTACCGGGAAAACTTTGGTGGCTAAAACCATAGCAAAGATGTTGGATGTTCCGTTGGCTATTGTTGATGCGACCGTATTGACAGAAGCTGGTTATGTCGGAGAAGATGTCGAAAGTATCCTGACCCGTTTGCTTCAGGCCGCCGATTATGATGTAGCAAAAGCCGAGCGTGGAATCGTATTCATCGATGAAATTGATAAGATTGCCCGCAAAAGCGATAATCCATCCATTACGCGAGATGTTTCCGGTGAAGGGGTGCAACAAGCGTTGTTGAAGTTACTCGAAGGAACGGTTGTAAATGTGCCGCCGAAAGGTGGAAGGAAACACCCGGATCAAAAATTCGTCGAAGTCAATACCAAAGACATTTTGTTTATTGCCGGTGGAGCTTTTGATGGTATCGAGCGCATCATTTCCAAACGATTGAACCGTCAAGCGGTTGGTTACAGCACATCGCGAAACGTCGACAATATTGATAAAGACAACCTACTGCAATATATTATACCTAAAGACATCAAGGATTTTGGATTGATTCCTGAAATTATCGGAAGACTTCCGGTATTGACGCATATGGATCCGTTAGACCGTGAAACTTTGAGAGCGATTTTGACCGAGCCTAAAAATGCCCTGATCAAACAATACCAAAAATGATTTGCAATGGATGATGTAGAATTCATCATCACCGACGATGCCTTGGATTTTATTGTAGATAAAGCGTTAGAGTATAAATTAGGTGCCCGCGGATTGCGTTCGTTATGCGAAGCAATCTTAACTGATGCCATGTATGATTTACCAAGTTCAGACGAGAAAATCCTTCGTATCGATATGGACTATACTAAAGATACTTTGAATAAAAACTTATTGAAACGATTGGAAATCGCTTCATAAGTGTTTTAAATAGATAAAAAAATCCCGTTTCAATTCGAAACGGGATTTTTTTTATTTCAATATGCCGCCACCCTTGTTTACTTTCTCTGTCTCGATATCTGTATTCTCCTTGTCTAATTTGAGGTTTCCGAAGTTATAGGTCAATGATATTCGGAACGTTCTCGAATCTTCTTTTTTATAAAAAATCGTCTCCAAATTTTGCCCGGCAATCAATGCGTTTATCTGATTCGAATTGAATACATCAAAGACATGGAAACCCAGTTTTAATTTCTTATTCATAAAATCTTTATTAAAAGAAATATCCAATTGCTGGATTGGCTTGGTCACTTTATAGATTTGCCAGTTGCCTTTCGGCAGAATATAATACATCATCGAATTTTTGATGCCCCAAGGCAAAATAAATTGCGACTCGACCGCATAATTCCAGATCGCTTTATTCGAATATGGGAAATCATAACCACGTATGTTCGACTTTATATAATTAATACTGAGATACAAATAATTCATCTTATCTAAGGTGTTGATCCGTTTCTGAAATTCAACTTTTCCTTTAAAGAAATAATCCAATGGAATTGGAAAATTCAGATACGCGCTAAAGGTGCTGAAACGCTCAAATTGCTGGAACGTTTGGTTGCTTACCGGTTCGGTGGCATTAGCATCCGCACTGAAGACAAAAAGGTTATTGTCTTTCGAATCCGTATAATTCATTCCCACTTGCACGAACTCTAAAGCCGTAATCTTAAAATCGTAATTGTCAAAAAATGTTGGCTTTAAAAATGGATTTCCTTGCGAAGTATTGTACTGGTCGAAATTGGAACTGTTGTTCGGATCGAGGCTGTTATAATTCGGCTGGTTGATTTTTTTTGAATACGAGATCGAAACATTCACATCATCAGTGGCATTATACAGTGCACTCACATTCGGAAAAAAATTAGTAGAATTGAATGTTATTTTTTCCGCCAGCGTATTAGTAACACGTTCCACCTGGAAATCTTCAAAACGCATTCCCGCCGTAAATTTGAATTTCTTAATCTGTTTCCGCGCTTCCATATAAAATGCCAGATTGCTTTCCGTATAATCGAAATCAATTGGAGTGGCCGTGGAAGAATTGTTGTAATATTTCCCAAGGTCATTGACTTCTAACACATTAAACTTCCCGCCGGTAGTAAACGAAAATTTAAATTTTTCAAACGGAATTGCAAGGTCATATTTTATGTAATAATCCTTCAAATCGAAATCGATGTCCCCGTTGAAGAAAGAATTCGCATCGTTGAAATTCTCCGTGGCACTTGAATTTGTAATTGGTTTTTTGGCAAACAAATTACTAAAAGCAATAACATCTAAAGTTCTCCCTAACGTATCCAGTTTCGTTTTATATTGAAGACTGATTTCCTGATTGCTGCTCTTGGTTTTGGTGACTCCTTGATTAAAATAGCTGATATTCTCACCCAACGTAGTCGCGTCAAAGACACTGCGGTCATTACCCAGATTTAAATTATAATTCAAAAGCAGATTCGATTTTTTTGTTAATTTGTAATTTGTCCCAGCTCTGAAATAAAAATTACGATTGGTAGTAACGGCAAAATTTTCCTGCCGTAGTTGCTTGTAGGGATTGAATGCCGTAAAAGTTTGGTTGTTAATGCTCCGGATTTCATTATCAATATAGTTGTAGCCCACCATCGTTTGCCAACTGAGGTTTTTTTCCTTTCCGTTTAATAAAATCTGTGGACTCGGTTTCTGGTATTTATTGAAATTATAATTAATGTTAAAGCTGGCATTCAACCCTTTCATACGCTTCGAATTGGTCACGATATTGATAATCGAACCGCTAGAATTGGCTTCAAATGAAGCACCTGGATTATAGATGAGCTCAACCTTTTCGATAGCATTTGCAGGAAGTGAAGAAAGATAATTCTCTAAATCGGTGCTGCTCAAAGTGCTTGGTGCACCATCAATATAAATAGCTATGCCTTTTCCGTTTAACGTCAAATCTCCCGTTGGTGCAGCGATAACACCGGGTAATCGTTTTACGGCATCATAGGCATTTCCCGAATTGAGCATTGGATTATCCTTGATATTGATAATTGTCTTATCCGATTCTACCTTGATATACTGCTTTTTGTTGCCGTATACGGTGATGTCTTTGAGTGCATTTGGTTTTTCGACAGAGGAAACAGAGTCGGTTTTTTGTGAAGAAATTTGCTGTTCGTTTGTTTTGACTTCCTGTGCCTGTAAGACCTGATAAAACAACATTGACACAGCAATAAGGAGTGATTTCATTATAGTTGATTTGATGATGATTGCCCTAATAGTCAGTCACATCACGATATTGTTACAACTAAATGGCTCTTTTATCAGTATTTCTTTTAGAAGTGTTGCAGATTCCAGTGGCACCACAACGCATCCGGTGCGGACCACAGGATAGTAAGAAAAAAAACGCAATAACAATAAGAATTATTTTTTTCATGTTTGATTGATTTGGGAAGATAAATTCATCAGTTGCTCCAAATAATCCCGTTGATTCGATAATCTGGGGATTTTATGTTGCCCGCCCAGTTTGTCCTGGTCTTTGAGCCAGTCGTAGAATAAGTTCGGTCGAGCAATGTTCAAAACTAACGGATTCAATGTCATATTGTTGAATCTTTTGGCTTCGTAATCCGAATTCAGCGACTGCAGATTATCATCCAACATCTTTTGAAAAACGTCGGGATTCTCAGGAGTTTTCTTGAATTCGATAATCCATTCGTGAGCGCCTTTCTCTTTTTCTATCATAAAAATGGGCGCCACGGTATAATCGACAACTTCAGAATTAGTCATCTGGCACGTCATCGAAATGGCCTGGTCGGTATTCTCAACCATCAACTCCTCGCCAAAAACATTGATATGATGTTTCGTTCTCCCGGTGACGCGGATGCGATACGGTTTTAATGACGTAAAACGCACCGTGTCTCCAACAAGATAACGCCACAGTCCGGCATTGGTCGTAATCATAATCGCGTAATTGGTATCGAGCGCGACTTCCGAAAGGCGTAGGGCTTTTTCGTTGGAAGTACCGTAAACATCCATCGGAATGAACTCGTAAAAAATGCCATAATCAAGCATTAAAAGCAAATCGCTCGAGTCATTCAAATCCTGGATTGCGAAAAAACCTTCAGAGGCGTTGTAGATTTCATAATATTTGAAATCATTTCTAGGGAGTATTTTTTTATACTGATCGCGATACGGATCAAAGCTCACACCTCCGTGAAAATAGACTTCGAGGTTGGGCCAGAGTTCAAATAAGTTGTCTTTTCCTGTTTCTTCGATTACTTTGTTCATCAGCACCAACATCCAAGAGGGAACGCCGGCAAAACTGGTCACATTCTCATTTCTCGATTCATTGATAATGGCCGCTATCTTGGTTTCCCATTCGCTCATCAATGAAATTCGGTTGCTCGGTGTACTGCTGAATTCTGCCCAAATCGGCATATTCTCTATAAGGATGGCGGATAAATCGCCAAAAAAAGAATTGTTGTCTTCATAGATTTGTGAACTACCGCCGAGGCGCAAACTTTTCCCGATGAATAATCCCGAATTTTCAGTATTATTCAGATACAGGCACAGCAAATCCTTGCTCCCTTTATAATGACAATCGACCAAAGCTTCATTGCTTACCGGAATGAATTTGCTTTTGGCGTTCGTCGTACCGCTCGATTTGGCAAACCATTTTATAGGTGTATTCCAGAATATATTCTGCTCGCCCTGACGCGTCTGCTCAATAAAAGGCTCGACATCTTCATAAGTTGAAATCGGAATCCGTTCCGCGAAAGTCGTATAGGATTTGATCGAAAAGAAATCATAATGCTTGCCCACAACCGTACCTTCTGATGCCCGAATGAGGTTCATCAGCAATTCTTCCTGCACTTCATTCGGGTATTTCAAGAACAGTTCAATCTGATGAATGCGCTGTTTCAAAACCCATGAAGCAATCGAATTGATTATTGGTAATGGCATTTTTCTGGTTTTGAATTATGAATTTTGTGCTACGAATGATAACTTTACCAAATATAGAAATAAAATCCTAAAATCGATATTCTAAGATGCAATACCAGGGCGTGCTTACCAAAATGCAAAGCGAATTCGGCAATCCAATTCAATATTATCTTGTTTTTGAAAACAGTTTCTTACATTTAAATCAGGTCTTGAATCAGGAAATTACGCTTCGCCACACAGGTTTTCAATGCCTGAACTGCAGCAAGAAAAAAACCATTTACCGTCAAGGATTTTGCTATGATTGCTTTTATACAAGTCCGTCTGTCGGCGACTGGATCATGCGACCCGAATTGAGTACAGCCCATCTCGGTGTTGCGGACCGTGATTTGGACTATGAATCGAAAGTGCAACTGCAGCCACACATTGTCTATCTCGCAGTATCAAGTGAAGTGAAAGTAGGAGTGACACGCAAAACTCAAATGCCAACGCGTTGGATCGACCAAGGAGCTGAAAAAGCTATTGCTATCGTGGAAGTGCCGAATCGCTATCTAGCCGGGATAACTGAAGTCGCTTTAAAAAATCATTTTTCCGATAAAACCAATTGGCGGAAGATGCTAACCAATGATATCGTGTTTAATGATTTGATTGTCGAAAAAGAAAAAGTCCGGCATTTATTGCCTCAGGAAGTTCAGGAATATTTCTATCCGGAAAAGAATGAGGTCTATGAAATGCAGTATCCTGTTTTGGGATATCCAACGAAAATCAACAGCCTGAGTTTAGAGAAAACGCCTACTTATAAAGGAACTCTCACAGGAATTAAAGGGCAGTATCTTATTTTTGAAGACGGCACCGTTTTCAATGTCCGGAGCGCCGAAGGCACCATTATCAGCATCGATGTATAAAAAAAGCCTGAAGTAATTTTCAGGCTTTCATTTTTATTTCTTTTTAAAAATTCCGTTCAGTAAATCCCCTGCAGTTTTTTTGATATCTTCTTTCTGCTTGCTTTTGGTCGTGTCCTTTTTCGTGCCGTTATTAATGATATTACCCAAAGCGTTCGTGCCTTGTTTGACCAGTTTGTCTTTTTGCTGCTTCACCAATTGATTGGTCAGATTGAGCACGCCACTTTTAATATCGGTGGATACTTTAGGGTTTTTAAAATTTCCCGTTAGCAAGGCATTTATAGGAATGTTATCCAATTTGCTGAGTTCGGTCGGCGATAATTTTGAAAGGAGTTTGTTGACATCAGAGCCTAGATAACTAAGATATTTTGCTGGGACATCAAATTTAAGGTTGTATTTCATCGTTTGGTCGAAACTGTGTTCACCACCGACAGTCACTTTAATGTCCTGATATTTTAAATCAAAAGGTTTGATATTTACTTTTCCATCTTTAAATGTCAAGGCGGTTTTCAAATCATTCAGATTCAGTTTTTTCAAATCAATGAATTTGAGATTCTCATCTAGTTTGTTCAAAAGTGCCGAACTACTTGAGTTGATGGTAGTCGAAAGCATCTGAGCAATCAAGTTACCGGAAATAGAATTGAGGTTCGGCGTCATTTCTTTCGCATTGAGGTTGCCGGCTAATTTAATCGTCGTGTTCAGTTTTCCATTGATGATACCGGCAATAGGTGCGATTTTTTTTAACATGTCTAATTGTGTGAATGTTTGCTGGATATCGACAGCGTTCATTCCAAGACTCATATTAAAAACCGGCTCTTTCCCTTTAGTCGAAACATCGCCGTTGACAGCAATCATTCCACCAAAAATATTGGTTTTCACATTTTCCAGCGTCACTTTCTGGTCTTTAATCATTATTTTTCCAGACACATTTTTCATCACCAAATTATCATACAAAACGGTATTCGCTTTGGCGGTCAGCGTGCAATTAAGATAGGCCGGGACTTTTACTGCTTCTTTTGGTTTTTGCTTGCCGACCGGCTTTGCTTTTGGAGCTTCCGGTGCCATAAAATCAGCTACAGCAAATTGATTCGATTGCATATTAAAGTTGCCTTTTAGCTCTTGGTTTTTAAACATAAAGCCGTAGAAATTCTCTAAAACACCATTCACTTTCATATCGGTTTTACCGGTCGTTAGATCCAGTTCCTGAAGATTAATGCGCGTGTTGGTAAACTGCACCACCGCTTTATTGATGTTCATCGCTTTGTTCGTATCGTCAACATATTTGAAACCAGTCAGCACCATATTTCCGGAATTCTGCATGTTTTCGTATTGATTGGTCTCTACCGATTTCATATCAAATTTCGTCGCAACATCGGCTTTCAGGATTCCCGAAAGGGGCACTTTTAATTTCACAGGGTATGCTTTCGATACATTTGAAAGATTCACTATTCCGTTCAATTTCGCGTCTATTAACGGATTCTCAGCGATGTTTTTGATATTGGCTTTGGCATTAAATACATCCTGATCGATACGGAACGACAGACGATCTAAATTCACGTAAGTGTCATTCATCACGCCAGTTTCATTGATAATTTTCGTGTCGATAATAATATCCTGCACCGATTTAGGCAAATTTGGATATTGAAACGAAGCATTGTCAGAAGCAATGGCTACATTGAATTTAGGAACGCTTTTATCCGAGTACAATCCTTTCGCAAAACCATTGATCGTAAAATCACCGGTGGTTTTAACATCTTTAATGCTGCCGGCATAAGCGGATGGAATCAGACCAAGAAAATTCTGGAAACTGGAAGTCGGCGTCTTAAATTTCAAATCGTATTGTTGCCCATTTTCGACCATTTGAATAAAACCGTCGAATTCTAAAGGAAGCTTGTTGATCAACGCTTTATTTTGTTTGAAAGTATATTTACTTTGGTCTAAATCGATGCCAAGCACCGCATCTAAAGTCAATGCCACGTGATCCATATAATTAATCTTGTCCATAAACAAGGAAACCTTGGCAGTAGATTGTGTCGTCAGATCAAGTTTGGAGTTGGCGAAATCTCCAGTTCCGGTATGGTTCAGGCTGTCGATGACCATTTTTATTTTAGACCCTTCATCGAAATATTTGAATCGCAGGTTGGTGACTTTGTATTCTTTTATTTTGAGATTCAACGGGCTGCTTTTGCCATCATTTTTTTTAGTGTCGTCTTTTAAGGCAATATCGAAATTCCCCAAACCGTCTTTATTGAACAAGATATTGATAAGTCCATTTTCGCTCGAAAACGCTTCGATATTAATCGGTTCTTCCTTGGCTTTGAATAATTCCTTGATCGACATTTTCAAATTTACAACGCCCAAAGCAACCAAGGTGTCCCCTTCAAAGGGCGCTTTATTGATGATTAGTAACTTATTGACCGTGACAGTCGCTTGTGGAAAACTTTTGAAAAGGCTCAGGTCGGCATCGGCAAACGAAACTTTAGCATCGACTTTCTCGTTGATCGCTTGTGCAATTTTCGCTTTAATCTGATCCTTGAAAAAGTATGGAATCGCAAACAACGAAACCACAAGCAACAATAACACGATCCCTATAATCTTTAAAATTTTCTTTATCATAGTAATTTATTTAATCAATGTATAACGTAATTTGAAAGGCCTTTATGATTAATGGATGTTGATTTCAAAAGGCAAAGCAGTCTGAACGCCTTTTCTGGTTTGCACGCGTCGGATTTGCTCGATAACTTTATAATTTTCTTCACCGACTTCTTCGCGGATGAAACTCTCTTTCGATTGCATGAATGGAACGCCTAAATTGCCCAATAAATCATGGAAATTCTTTTCATACACCGGGAAATTCTGGGTTTTATATTTTTCTATTTTTACCAAATTTGCGGCATAACGCAACGCGTCATCCAATCCGCCGAGGTTATCGACCAACCCAATTTTTATCGCTTCAGCACCCGACCATACCCGACCTTGGGCAATGGCGTCAACCTGTTCGAAGGACATTTTTCTTCCTGTGGCGACACGATTTACAAAAGTTTTATAGATTTTCTCCACTCCTTCCTGGGCAATAAATTTATAATTATCTGTCAATGGTTTGAAGACGCTATAATCGGCAGCATTCGGATTGGTGCTGACCTGTTCGGAATTGATTCCCATTTTGGAAGTCAACTGCGTAAAATTCGGCAGCAATCCAAAAACACCGATAGATCCTGTGATGGTTGTATTTTCTGCGAAAATTTTATTGGCGTTGCAGGCAATATAATAACCTCCGGAAGCGGCAAGATTCCCCATCGAAACGATGACGGGTTTGACTCTTTTAGTGACTTCGATTTCTCTCCAGATCAAATCAGAAGTGAGGGCATTCCCACCCGGAGAATCGATGCGAAGCACAATTGCTTTTACTTTGTCGTCTTTTTTGGCATCCTGCAAGGAGCGGCGCATAGATAGTTCACCGACGGTATTGACATCGCCTTCACCACTTCCGATTTCACCCTGCGCATAAATGATGGCAATTTTATTTTTAGAAGAATTTTCTTTGGATGTCGAGGCAACTTTATCTGCATAATCAAGGATTGGAACCGTATTGTATTTTTCGTCCGCATTCACTTTCAATAATTTACGAATGTCGTCGTGGTAGATGTCTTCGTAGGCGACTTTGTCGATAAGATGTTGATCCTTTGCCATTTCGGGGGTACGCGCTCCAAGCTGGCTGGCGATTTCATTTAATTTTGAAGCGGGAATGTTTCTACTTTTAGCGATGTCGATCAAGACAGAATTCCATACCGAGTTTAAAAGTGCTGAGATTTGCTCGCGGTTGGCATCACTCATTTTGTTTTCGAGGAAAGGTTCCACGGCACTTTTATATTTACCGTGGCGGATGACTTCCATCTTGATGCCATATTTTTCCTGAAAATCTTTAAAAAATAATACTTCCGAAGACAAGCCTTTAAATTCCATTTCGCCGACCGGATTCAGGTAGATAATGTCCGCGACGGAGTTGAGATAATATTCCTTTTGTGAAAACATATTGCCATAGGCCATGACGAATTTTCGTGATTTTTTAAAGTCCTCGAGAGCGTTGCGCACCATCTTGATCTGTGCCATCCCCAAACTAGAATTGTCATTAAGGATAGAAATTCCTTTGATGTCGTCGTCTGTTTTTGCGGCAGCGATCGCATTGATTACATCGATCAAACCGTCGTGTTTTGCGTCGAAATAATCGAATTCCTTAAAATGAAATTTCCCCGCATAATCGGTGGTCACTTCCGATAGGTCGAGCTCAATCACTGAATTTTTCTTCACTCTGACGGTATCGGAATTGCTTCCAAAAAGAGCCATCAGAAATAGAAATCCAAAAAACGACATTATACAAAAAATAAAAAGTCCTACTATTGTTGCTACTACATTTCCTAAAAATCGCATATAATTTTTTTACTGATAGGTTGAAATTGGGTTTTGAAAGTTACAAATTTAACAGGGATTAAATTTATTAACAGTCGCTACAAATATACTCCTATTCTAAAATTCTTTTACTTAATTTGCGGTTAATATGAATACGCAACATCAAGTTATTTTATCGCTCGGAAGCAATCAAGGAAATCGTTTGCAAAATATTCAGTCGGCTATTAATTTCATTCATTCAGAAGTAGGAACGATTGTCCGTGTTTCTAAGTTATATGAAACGCCGGCGTGGGGGTTTGAAGGCGATCCTTTCTACAACTGCGCGTTGATGTTGCATACACAGAGCGATGGGGAGACAATTCTAGAAAAATCACTTGCGATTGAAAAAAAAATGGGGAGGGTGCGTTTGGAAACGGACGGATATCAGTCGCGCATCATAGACATTGATGTGATTGCTTTTGATGAGGAAATCATTGCTTCGAAAGAGCTGCAGGTACCGCATCCCGCGATGCAGGAACGTTTGTTTGTATTACTGCCCATGCGGGATTTAAATTTAGATTGGCGCCATCCTATTTTACAAAAATATTTACCGGAATTATTGAAAGCATCTGAAGATACGAGCCAATGTAAAGTAGTTCAAACGTTAGAATTCCCGTTACAGAAATTGGCGTTAGATCAGTTCAATTATATTGCTATCGAAGGGAATATCGGTGCCGGAAAAACGACACTAACGACTAAGATTGCAGAAGATTTTAATGCAAAGACCGTCTTGGAACGTTTTGCAGATAACCCGTTTCTTCCTAAGTTTTATGAAGACCAAAATCGGTATGCTTTTCCATTAGAGATGTCTTTTTTAGCGGATCGTTACCAGCAGATTTCGGATGATTTGGCGCAATTCGATTTGTTTAAGGATTTCATTGTGGCGGATTACCACATTTTTAAATCGTTGATTTTCGCCAAGGTGACATTGACAGATGATGAATACCGTTTGTATCGCAAACTGTTTGAAATTATATATAAAGAAATGCCCAAGCCCGACCTGTACGTTTATTTATATCAGAATACCGAGCGTTTGTTATCGAATATCAGGCTAAGAGGAAGAAGCTATGAACAGGAAATCCCTGCGGAATATTTGGATAAAATCAATAGAGGATATCTGGATTATATCAAATCACAGACGGATTTGAATGTGTTGGTCATCGATGTTTCCGATAAAGATTTTGTAAAAAATCAGGAAGATTATGTCTTTGTATTGGATGCCATTCAGAATAAAATGGCAGACTAATAGCGCATTTTTTTGAAAATATCCCAAATAACAATACCAGCGCTTACGGCAATATTGAGCGAATGCTTGGTGCCCAACTGAGGAATTTCGATAGTGCCGTCGCAAGCGGCTATAGCATTCTGATTAACACCAAATACTTCGTTTCCAAAAATCAATGCGTATTGCTGATTGGGTTCGGTTGCAAAATCCTGAAGAAAAATGGCATTTTGGACTTGTTCGATTGCATAGATTTTTATTTTCAGTTTCTTAAGCTTATCAATTACTGCCATTACATCATCAGCATGTTCCCAGGCAACAGTTTCCGTTGCGCCTAAAGCCGTTTTGTGAATTTCTTTATTGGGAGGTGTTGCAGTAATGCCGCATAAATAAATTTTCTCGACCAGAAAAGCGTCGGCCGTGCGAAACACGGAGCCAATATTGTTTAAACTCCGAATGTCATCTAGAATAATGAAAATGGGAGTTTTAGCAGCCTCCTTAAAATCGGCGATCGATTTGCGTTGGAGTTCCTTGTTTTCAAGCTTTCGCATTTATAATAAAATTAAAAATTGACAAAAAAAAAGCTTCCGAATTGAATGGAAGCTTTTTATTTATTATAAAAAGAGATTATCCTTTTGGAGTATCTTTTGGAGTTTCATCAGGCTGAATCGTTCCTTTGATAGTCAATACTTTTGAAGGCATACCTTCAGCATTTGAAGTTACAGTTACTGTTTTAGTAAAAGCACCTACTCTGTCCGTAGCGTATTTTACACCAATAATAGCTTTTGCACCTGGAGCAATTGGCTCTTTTGGGAAAGTTGGAACTGTACATCCGCAAGATCCCGTAGCGTTAGTGATGATTAATGGTTTGTTTCCGTTGTTAACGAATACGAATTCCCGTTTTCCGTCAGCATTGTGAGGAAGTGTACCATAATCGATGGTTTCATTTTCGAAAACCATTCCAGCACCGTCTACTTTAGGAGTTTCTGCTTTTTTCATTGCTTCAACTTTAACCGGAGTGGCATCTCTTTTAGCGGTTTTTTTTGCTTGAGCGTTTGAAGTAGTTACCCCGAAAACCGCTAATACCGCTAATAATACTATTTTTTTCATTGTTGTTTTAATTTTAAATTTCATGACAAATCTATATAAAAAATTTATATAACGTCCTAAATCTTTCTTAAAATTAATTAAATTTTGGTATTCCAATTTATTCGTTTTAAAATTTTTAAATTCGCTGTTCGATTTTAATATGATAAATAGTAAAAAATTACTGTGGCAGCCAAAGACAAAGAAGTAAAAGAAACCCCTTTGATGAAACAATACAACGAGATCAAAAGGAAATATCCTGATGCATGCTTGTTGTTCAGGGTAGGTGATTTTTATGAAACCTTTGGCGAAGATGCGATTCGTGCGTCGAAAATACTGGGAATTGTACTCACCAAAAGAGGTGCAGGTTCTGAAACGGAAACTGCACTGGCCGGATTCCCACATCATTCCTTAAATACGTATTTACCAAAATTGGTAAAGGCCGGACTTCGCGTAGCGATCTGTGATCAACTTGAAGATCCGAAAATGACCAAAACGATTGTCAAACGGGGTGTTACTGAATTGATCACTCCCGGTGTTTCGCTGAATGATGAGGTTTTGCAATCGAAATCGAATAATTTCCTAGCATCTGTTTATTTTGGAAAAAAAATCATAGGCGTTTCTTTTTTGGACGTTTCCACCGGAGAATTTCTTACGGCGCAGGGCAATGACGAATATATAGATAAGTTACTGCAGAATTTCAACCCGAGCGAAGTGTTGATTCCAAAAGTGGATAAGACTACTTTCCGGGAAACCTTCGGCGAAGATTACAATCACTTTTATTTGGAAGATTGGATATATAAGGAAGATTATGCAGTTGAAACACTGACGAATCATTTCCAGACCAGTACTTTAAAAGGATTTGGTATTGAAGAATTGCAGGAAGCCGTCATCGCTTCGGGAGCCATATTATATTATTTATCGGAAACGCAACACAACAAGCGGCAACACATCACATCGATTCAGCGTATTGCGGAAGATGCCTATATCTGGATGGACCGCTTTACGATTCGCAACCTCGAATTATACCATAGTTATAATCCGAATGCGGTTACTTTATTAGATGTGATTGATAAAACACTTTCGCCGATGGGCGGACGTCTGCTGAAACGTTGGATGGCGTTGCCGTTAAAAGATCAAAAGAAAATAGAGCAAAGGCATGAAGTAGTAGCATATCTCAAAGAAAATCAAGAGGTTTTAAAAAGTATTCAGTTTCAAATCAAGCAAATATCAGATTTAGAACGGCTGATTTCAAAAATAGCCACTGGAAAAGTGTCGCCGCGGGAAGTAATTTATTTGAAAGATTCCCTTGAAGCAATGCTTCCGATTAAGGAATTGGCGTTGGAAAGTCCACAGCAAGCGGTGAAGATTATCGGTGACAGCCTCCATAGTTGTGAACTCCTCCGTGAAAAAATAAAAGCTACGCTGCATCAGGAAGCGCCTGTCGCTATTGCTAAAGGGAATGCAATAGCTAAAGGAATTAATACTGAACTAGATGAATTGCGCGCTATATCGACTTCCGGAAAAGAATTTTTAGACGGAATCGAAAGGAGAGAATCAGAAAAGACTGGAATTTCATCATTGAAAATTTCTTTCAATAATGTCTTCGGCTACTATATTGAAGTCCGCAATGCGCATAAGGATAAAGTCCCTGAGGAGTGGATCCGAAAACAAACTTTGGTTAATGCTGAGCGCTATATTACCGAGGAACTTAAGGAATATGAAACTAAAATTTTAGGAGCGGAAGAAAAAATATACAAACTTGAACTCGCTTTATTTGAAGAGTTGGTCCATTGGATTGCTACATATATTAAACCGGTTCAGTTGAATGCCAATTTAATTGCACAATTAGATTGCCTTACTTCGTTTGCGCAATTGGCCATCGAGAACCATTATATATGCCCTGAATTGGATGATACTTTTGAGCTTGCTATCCAAAACGGCCGCCATCCTGTAATTGAAAAACAGTTGCCGGTAGGCGTACCCTATATTGCTAATGATGTTTTTCTAGATCGGGAAACCCAGCAATTAATTATGATAACCGGGCCTAACATGTCCGGAAAATCAGCCATTCTGCGACAAACGGCGCTAATTGTGTTGCTCGCTCAAATGGGAAGTTTTGTCCCTGCCGATAGTGTCAGGATGGGTGTTGTCGATAAGATTTTTACCAGAGTTGGTGCCAGTGATAATATTTCTATGGGTGAATCGACTTTTATGGTGGAGATGAATGAAACGGCCTCTATTTTGAACAATCTATCGGACAGAAGTTTGATACTGCTTGATGAAATTGGACGAGGAACTAGTACGTATGATGGAATTTCCATTGCATGGGCGATTGCGGAATTTTTACATGAACATCCGTCAAAGCCTAAAACATTGTTCGCCACACATTATCATGAACTGAACGAGATGACAGAGTTATTGCCTCGAATTCAGAATTTCAATGTTTCTGTGAAGGAACTGAAAGATACGGTACTTTTCATAAGGAAATTAGTGAAAGGCGGTAGCGCACATAGTTTTGGAATACACGTCGCAAAAATGGCAGGAATTCCACAAATGGTGATTTTGAAGGCTCAGAAAATTTTGAAGAAACTCGAAAAAAATCACTCAGGCGATGCTTTGAGTGGTTTGAAGAATGAGAAAGCAGAAATGCAGATGAGTTTTTTCAATTTAGATGATCCATTATTAGAGGAGATTAAAGAGGAGATTTTGAATTTGGATATCAATACGCTAACACCTATTGAAGCGATGATGAAACTCAATGAAATCAAGAGAATGCTCACTAAAAAATAACTGGTTTTATAGTAATGAATAGGCTGTCAAGGCATTAAATAAAATGCGCGTTTTTTTTATAAAAAACACTTGTAGAATTCAATTAAAGTATTAAATTTGCCCTCGCATTATCAACCAAATAATGCCACAGTTCTGTTAGAATTTGAAATGCGAAAATAGCTCAGTTGGTAGAGCGCGACCTTGCCAAGGTCGAGGTCGCGGGTTCGAGCCCCGTTTTTCGCTCAAATCAAGTCCATGCTCGGATGGTGAAATTGGTAGACACGCTGGACTTAAAATCCAGTGAACAGCAATGTTCGTGCGGGTTCAAGTCCCGCTCTGAGTACTAAAAAAGCTTCAAACCTAGTTTGAAGCTTTTTTTATTGGTAGCCATATAAAAGCAACCGGAAAGTAAAGGCATAAAAAAACCACGCAGAGCGTGGTTTTAAAATTTTTAGAAATTAATTTCTAATTATTTTTTTGCAGCAGCTTCAGCAGTTTTAGCAGCGTCAGTTGCAGTTGCAGCAGCGTCAGTTGCAGTTGCAGCAGCATCAGTAGCAACAGCAGCAGCTGAATCAGCTACAGCAGGAGCTTCCTCAACAGCAGGAGCTTCAGTTACTGGAGCTTCTTCTACTGGAGCTTCAGCTTGTTTACAAGATACTACAGTTAATGCAGCGATAACAGCTAAACTTAAAAATACTTTTTTCATCTTACTTAATTATAAAAGGTTAATTATTAATTCGAGGCAAAGATATAAATTTTTTATTATGGAAAAATTTTTTTCAATTTTTTTTTAAAAAAAATAATCTGTTGCAACGGCGGCTGTTTTACAATTACTATGCCAAATAAATGTTAATTAAAATTAAAATCATATTTTCAATTTAAAAACAAAAAACAGCCCCTTATTGAATTTTAAATATTAATTTTTTGAATTTTGTTTTTTTAATATTGCTTTCGGGTGCACAATCTTTAATTCATTAATCAAGTTTTTTGCCCCAGCATACTTATCTATAATGAATAATACGTAGCGAATATCTACCATTACGTTTCTACAGATCGCGGGATCATAGTAAATATCACTCATCGTTCCTTCCCAAACACGATCGAAATTCAATCCAATAAGATTACCTTTTGCATCAACGGCAGGACTTCCAGAATTCCCTCCAGTGGTGTGATTGGTTCCAATAAAACAAACCGGCATTTTTCCTTTTTCGCCGTAAGGGCCATAATCTTTGGAATGATACAAATCAATTAACTTTTTCGGTACATCAAATTCGTAATCGCCCGGAATGTATTTTTCTAAAACCCCATCGAGATAGGTTTGTGAAGTATAAACCGTCGCGTCTTTGGGTTCATAGCCTTTGACTTTTCCATAAGTTACCCGAAGCGTGCTATTGGCATCTGGAAAAATCCGGGCATTTTTATTGAGCTCCAATTGCGCTTTCATGTAGGTGCGCTGCAATGCCGATATCCGCAAATTAATTTCGTCGTATTTCGGGCCGACTTCTTTCAAGTATTTATCGGCCATTTCTTTGACTAGTTGAAAGGCTTTATCGTTATTTAAGTTGGCCAATACCGTTTTAGTATCACCGGCTAATAATGTCTTGGCACCATCGTAATCAACTAATTTAGATTTAGAATAAATTTCAGACGTCAGCCTTTCGATGTTTGCACTCAATAAGCTAGCGGGCAAAAATTGCTTTGGAGATTTAGTAGCATACAAATCAATCAATTGTTCGAATACTTTTTCATCAACATTTTTATTGAAATCTTTATAGAAATCCACTAGTCCAGAAATAAGAGCGTTTTTCCTGTCAGTAAATGACTGTTCTCCCTTTGTAGTATAAAGTTGCTCCAACTGATACATCTTATACGCTACCGTCAACAATTCTGTATTTCTTAAAACTACTTCAATAAAATAATCTCTGCTTGAAGCGTAGGGCGCAATCTCGGTATAATTTTTTTCAAAATCGGTCAAAAGATTTCCATATTCTGCTTGTTTTCCGGCCTTAATTACTTTTTGCTGAAAGACAATTTCTTGTTTCCTTTTAATAGCAACTGCATTCGATTTTTTTAATCCTTGCGTTTCGCCAATCCATTTTTTCCAGTAATTGGCAATGCTCGCATATTTGGAAGCATACTGGATTTTTATCGCTTTGTCCTTTCTCATGAATCCATCCGCCACTTTCAATGCCTTGTCGCGGATTTCAATTTTAGCAGGATTCAACTCGTTGACGATTTGCTCGATGGCAACTGCCGGAAGATATTCATTCGTTTTTCCCGGATATCCGAAAACTAACGTAAAATCATCCTC
>JBBRXW010000002.1:0-23339 GCA_038238295.1 Flavobacteriales bacterium
CAAATCATTCAAGAAATGATAGGTTTCTAAAAAATGCGCATCAGTTTCTCCCGGAAATCCTACAATCACATCCACACCTATACAGGCATGTGGCATCACTTCGCGGATTTTTGCAACACGTTCGGTATAGATTTCACGCATATAACGGCGTTTCATCAGTTTGAGAATATCATTGCTGCCGCTTTGCAACGGAATATGAAAATGTGGCACGAAGGTGCGACTTTTCGACACGAATTCAATCGTTTCGTTTTTCAATAAATTCGGCTCAATAGAAGAAATCCGCAAACGCTCAATGCCTTCCACTTCATCTAACGCCTGAACCAATTCTAAGAAAGTATGCTCGTGTTTTTTGTTGCCGAATTCCCCTTTGCCATAATCGCCGATATTAACACCCGTCAACACAATTTCCTTGATGTTTTGCTGTGAAATTTCAAACGCATTTTGCAACACATTTTGCAAGGCATCAGAACGTGAAATCCCACGCGCCAACGGAATTGTGCAATACGTACACTTATAATCGCAACCGTCCTGCACTTTCAAAAAGGCTCTTGTTCTGTCGCCAATAGAATAACTGCCGACATAAAAATCGGCTTCAGCAATTTCACACGAGTGAACTTCGCCGAAATCATTCTTCGACAAATCGTTGATATAATCCGTGATTTTAAATTTCTCCGTCGCGCCCAAAACCAAATCCACACCATCAACCGCCGCGAGTTCTTCCGGCTTCAACTGCGCATAACAACCGACCGCCGCGACAAAGGCTTTATCGTTCAATTTCATCGCCTTTTTCACGTATTGCTTGAACTGTTTGTCTGCATTTTCGGTTACCGAACACGTGTTGATCACATAAATATCGGCCACTTCCTCAAAGTCTACACGGTCAAAACCTTCGTCCTGAAAACGACGCGCAATCGTCGAAGTCTCCGAAAAATTCAGTTTACAACCTAGAGTATAAAAAGCGACTTTCTTCTTGTTCATTCTATTTTTATTTTGTGGGCGTTTCCGCCGAAAAGGCGGGTCGGGCTTTCGGCGGCACACGGTGCTTGCCTCTATCCCTAACGCGGCATTCGTAAAATACCAAGATCTTCTTCCAAAATGGACTGCAAATTTACACACAAAAATCGGTTTGAAAAAAATTAACCGCTGATTCGCACGATTTAATTAAAAATCTGTGAATCAGCGGTTATAAAATTTAATATTCCAGGAAGCTATCGGGAAAAACTATTCCTTACGCCACTTTTTTGTTTCTTCAAAAACATGTTCTAAAATTCTAGCTTCCTTTTCATCAAATTCTACATGACGGCGCGACATTACAATCTTCGCGGTTTCGAAAGCTTTCTTGGTAATATAGGTGGTAAATCCGGAGGCGCCGCCCCAAGAGAAACTGGGTACAAAATTCCTTGGAAACCCGCTGCCGAAAATGTTCGTGCTTACGCCGACCACAGTTCCGGTATTAAACATCGTATTAATGCCACATTTGCTGTGGTCGCCCATCATCAATCCACAAAACTGCAATCCTGTTTTGGCGAAATTTTCGGTTTCATAACTCCACAATTTGACTTCTTCGTAGTTATTCTTCAAATTCGAATTGTTGCTGTCGGCGCCGATATTACACCATTCGCCTAACACGGCATTACCCAAAAAACCATCGTGCCCTTTGTTCGAATACCCAAACAACACACAATTGCTGACTTCACCACCAATACGCGAATGTGGTCCAACGGTCGTGGCACCATAGACTTTCGTCGCCAGTTTCACCTGTGCTTCTTCGCATAAGGCAAACGGTCCACGGATGACGGAACCTTCCATGATTTCGGAGTTTTTGCCAATATAGATAGGTCCAGACGAAGCATTCAAAGTCACAAATTCTAACTTCGCTCCTTCTTCAATAAAGATATTCTCGGCGGCGATTACATTAACACTTTTTGGAATCGGTTGCGATTTTCGGTCTTCTGTCAATAATTCAAAATCTTCCCGTAAAGCTGCGTCATTCTTAGCAAAAATATCCCAAGTGTGCGCGATAAAAAGGCAATCGTTGTTGTATTCTAAAATATCATATTTGTCAAAATCAACTTCTTCCTGCGTGTCTTGCGTAAAAAAAGCAATGACTTCTTCGCCTTTAAAAATTGCCTGATTCGGCTCTAAACTTCGTACCATTTCCGACAATATATCATTCGGCAAAAACGAAGCGTTGATCATTACGTTCTCTTCCATTTCTACCATTGGGAATTTATCGGAAAGGTATTCTTCGGTCAGCGTCGTGGTCGTCGTACCCAAATATTTTTCCCATTTTTCACGAATGGTTAGAATTCCGATGCGGATATCTGCCACCGGACGAGTGAATGTAAAAGGCAATAAAGCGTTGCGCACGGTTCCGTCAAAAAGGATGTAGTTCATGGTGTTGGTTTCTGATTTTCAAAGTTTGTAAAAAAAATCCGTTCGACAAAGCTTCAGCTCAAAGTTTATCGAATAAAAAAAGCCCTTCCAAATGGAAAGGCTTTCTGTTATTTCGAACAGGCAATTCTTATTTACCGTGTTTAGCGTATTTCGTTTTAAATTTATCGATACGTCCTGCTGTATCAATAAGTTTCGATTTACCAGTATAAAAAGGGTGTGAGGTTCTTGAAATCTCCATTTTTACTACAGGATATTCAACTCCTTCGTGTGTAATGGTTTCTCTTGTATCTGCCGTAGATTTAGTAATAAACACTTCTTCATTCGACATGTCTTTGAAGGCTACTAATCTGTAATTTTCCGGGTGAATTCCTTTTTTCATGATAATTTATTTTCTTTTTTGCTACAATCTATTCTGATGCTTCTCCAATGAAAAGGTATAAACGCGATTATAACTTTTATTTTACTTCTTATTTTTGAGTGTGCAAATTTACACTTATTTTTTAAAAATCAAATCTTTATTCACTTTTTTTAATTGAATATCTGACGGGATTTTTATCGCGTGTAAATTGGGAATTGTTATATTTGTACCTTAATTTAACAAAGACATCTTTTTTATGGAAGCATTGAGAAAAAACGCAGCGAAATACGGATTGTTTTTAGGATTGTTTTTGGTTTTAATGACCAGTTTGATTTATGCGATCGACCTCTCTCTGTTCACCGCTTCATGGTATGGCATTCTCAATCTGCTGATCATTGTAGCATTTGGTGTCGTTTCAGCAATCAACAATAAAAAAGCGCAAGGTGGTTTCCTAACTTTTAAGGAAGCATTCTCGAGTTTCTTCATCACGATTGTGGTGGGATTATTTATTTCAACCGTGTTTACTATTTTGCTTTTCAACTTTATAGATCCCGAAGCCAAAAAAACAATCGCTGAAAATGTGATTAAATTTACAGTACAGATGATGGAAAAATTCGGCGCGAAACCAGCTGACATCAATAATGTAATTAAAGAAATGGAAAAAACAGATTCGTTTGGACCTGCCGGCCAGTTGAAAGGATTCGTATTCAATTTAATCATCTATAGTATCATCGGAATAATTACCGCATTGATTGTCAAAAGAGAGCGTCCTCAAAGTATCTAAAATTCAATGAATTTATCCATTATCATTCCGCTTCTCAACGAAGAAGAATCGCTGCAGGAACTTCACGACTGGATTGTTTCGGTAATGAATGCACACCATTATTCGTATGAAGTCATTTTCATAGATGATGGAAGCACAGACAATTCCTGGTCGATTATTGAAAAATTATCCGCAGCAAATTCGAATAGTAAAGGCATTCGATTTTTGAAAAATTTCGGAAAGTCACAGGCACTTCATGCCGGTTTCGCCAAAGCGCAAGGTGATGTTGTCATTACGATGGATGCCGACTTGCAGGATAATCCGGAAGAAATCCCGGAATTGAACGACCTTATTGTCAAAGACGGCTTCGATTTGGTTTCCGGCTGGAAAAAGAAACGCTATGATTCCGTAGTTTCGAAAAACCTGCCATCGAAATTGTTCAACTGGGCGGCGCGGCGCACTTCTGGAGTAGCCTTGAATGATTTCAACTGTGGTTTGAAAGCGTATAAAAATATCGTTGTCAAAAATATCGAGGTTTCGGGAGAAATGCACCGTTATATTCCGGTGTTGGCTAAGAATGCCGGGTTTTCTAAAATCGGCGAGAAGGTTGTGAAACACCAGGCGCGGAAATATGGAGAAACCAAATTCGGCATGGAACGTTTCATCAATGGCTTTCTGGATTTGATTACCATTTGGTTTTTATCGCGGTTCGGAAAACGTCCGATGCACCTTTTTGGCGCTATGGGAGTCGTGATGTTTATCATCGGATTCTTATCGACGGGATTTATTATTACCATTAAACTGATTAAATTATACGCCGGGCTGCCGACGATATTGGTGACCAGCAATCCATTATTTTATATCGCGTTGACGACGATGATTATCGGTACGCAATTATTTTTGGCCGGTTTTCTCGGTGAAATCATTTTGCGGACGAAGAATAATGAAGAACGCTATAAGGTTTCGAAAGAAATTAACCTATAATAGCACCCTGCCCTAGCCCTGATAGAGGCGATATCCTTTGCGAGGCACGAGTAAAGATAAAGGCGAAAGCAGGAAATAGCTTCTGATTGCTTTGCTAACGCTCGTAGTGGCAACACAAGAAAAATCGAATCGAAAAAATAGAGAAAAGAATAAAATAGCCTATATGAATATCCCACAAACCATATTGACCGCAGTAAATGAATGGCTGACGCCGGCTTTTGATGCTGATACGCAAGCCGCAATTAAAGAGATGATGACTTCGTCGCCGAAAGATCTGGAGGAAAGTTTTTATAAGAACCTTGAATTTGGCACCGGTGGCATGCGAGGCGTCATGGGTGTTGGCACGAATCGTATCAATAAATATACGTTGGGAAAAAACACGCAGGGGATTTCAAATTATATGCACCAGGTTTTTCCCGGGAAAGATTTGAAAGTGGCGATTGCTTATGATTGCCGTCACAATAGCAATACCTTGGCGAAAGTCGTGGCGGATGTTTTTTCGGCAAACGGGATTAAAGTTTATTTGTTTTCGGATATGCGCCCGACACCGGAATTGAGTTTTGCATTGAAATATCTGAATTGCCAAGCGGGAATCGTTTTGACGGCTTCTCACAATCCACCGGAATACAATGGCTATAAAGTGTATTGGGAGGACGGTGGGCAATTGGTGCCACCGCAGGATAGTGAAATCATTAAGGTGATTGAAGCAGTGCGTTATGATGAAATCAAATTCCACCCGAATGAAAACCTGATCGAATCTATTGACACGGCGATTGATGACGCTTTTATAAAATCCTCGATTGCTAATGCGAGCTTTGATACGCCGGCTGCCGCAAAAGAAAACTTGAATATCGTTTTTACGTCCTTGCACGGAACATCTATCAAGGCAGTACCTCAGACGTTAGCGAAAGCGGGCTACACGAATGTGAATATTGTTCCCGAGCAAGCCGAACCGAATGGTGATTTCCCGACCGTGAAATCCCCGAATCCGGAAGAGCCGGAAGCATTGACAATGGCGTTGGCACTGGCTGAAAAACTACATGCCGATATCGTCGTGGGAACTGATCCCGATTGTGACCGTCTAGGTGTTGCCGTTCGTAACAATGAAGGCCAAATGATTTTGCTTAACGGAAATCAAACGATGGTACTGATGACCGCGTTCTTATTAGAGCAATGGAAAAAACAGGGAAAAATTGATGGAAAACAATTTATTGGTTCCACAATAGTTTCTACGCCAATGATGATGGAGCTGGCGACGGCGTATGGCGTGGAATGCAAAATCGGATTGACGGGTTTCAAATGGATTGCGAAATTTATCAAGGATTTTCCTGAATTGCAGTTTATTGGCGGCGGCGAAGAAAGCTTCGGATTTATGGTTGGTGATGCGGTCCGCGATAAAGATGCGGTCGCGGCGACACTGTTGATGTGTGAAATCGCAGCGCAGGCAAAAGCCAACGGAAGTTCTGTTTATAAAGAGTTATTGAATCTGTATGTTGATTATGGTTTTTATAAAGAATATCTGGTGGCAATGACAAAAAAAGGCATTGATGGATTGAAAGAAATCAATCAGATGATGGTGGATATGCGCGAAAATCCAGTGAAGGAAATCGCTGGAGAACGCGTAGTTTTATTAGAAGATTACAAGATGTCGATTGCTAAAAACTTACTAACCGGCGAAGAAGAAGCCTTGAAAGTTCCGAAATCGGACGTATTGATTTACTATACCGAAGATGGTTCGAAAATCGCGGCTCGCCCAAGTGGTACGGAACCTAAGATTAAATTTTATGTCAGTGTGAATACGCATTTGGATGATGTCAAAGATGTTCCGACAGTCGAAGCGACACTAGATGAAAAAATCCAGAATATCTTAATCGATTTAAAAATCACTTAATGGATAATTTCAAAAAGCTCATCCCTTTTATTACTCCTTACAAAAAGTACGCATACCTGAATGTATTGTTCAATATTTTGTATGCCTTTTTCGGGACGCTTTCCTTTCTGGCGTTGATGCCGATGATGGATGTCCTTTTTGGGCAATCCAATAAAAACTATACGATGCCAGTATATACTGGCCTTTCCGGATTGAAGCATTACCTCGAGAATTCCCTCAATTATTACCTGACGATGACGACCGAGCATTATGGAATTGGTACAACATTATCGATTTTGGTCGCGGGGATTATTTCTATTTTCATGTTGAAAAACCTCTGCGATTATTTCGCGATGTTCTTTATTACGTTCTTACGAAATGGAATGCTTCGGGACATGCGGAACGCGATGTATAAAAAAGTGATCGATTTGCCCCTTGCCTTCTTCTCCGAAAAACGAAAAGGCGATACCATTTCGAGGATTGCCAGCGATGTGACGGAAGTACAGAACTCGTTGTTATCGATTTTAGAATTGATTGTCAAGGAACCTTTGACCATTATCTTTACGATTATTGCGATGTTTTCGATCAGTATGAAGCTGACCATTTTTGTATTTATTTTCATCCCGATATCCGGCTATATCATTTCATTGATTGGAAAACAATTGAAGAAAAAATCAACCCGAGCGCAACAGGAACAAGGAGTTTATCTTTCTACGATTGAAGAAACATTGGGTGGATTGAAAGTCGTCAAAGGGTACAATTCGGAAAATTATTTCAATAAAATATTCCAAGAATCTACCAGTCGTTTTTTCAATTTATCGAACAGTATTGGCAACCGACAAAACTTAGCTTCACCAATGAGCGAGTTTTTAGGAATCATGGTCATCGCCATTTTACTTTGGTACGGTGGCCATATGGTATTGATAGAAAAAACCTTGAAAGGTGCCGCATTCATTACCTACATGGGATTGGCGTATAACATCCTGACACCTGCAAAATCGATTTCAAAAGCATCGTATAGTATCAAAAAAGGAAATGCCGCTGCGGATCGTGTACTCGAAATCCTCGAGCAGCACAATCCAATTACAAGTAAAACTAATGCGGTAATTAAAGATGATTTCAAGAAACAAATCACTTTAAAAAATGTGCAGTTCAAATACGAAGAAGAATTGGTTTTAAAGGATTTTTCATTGCATATCCATAAAGGGCAAACCGTAGCTTTGGTCGGTCAATCCGGAAGCGGGAAAAGTACGATTGCCAATTTATTGACCCGTTTTTATGATGTGAATGGCGGCAGCATTTCGATTGACGGCATCGATATTAAAGACATGAACATACAATCGCTGCGCAGCCTTATGGGCTTGGTGACACAGGATAGCATTCTTTTTAATGATACGATTAAAGCCAATATTGCACTTGGAAAATTAGACGCTTCGGATGAAGAAATTATTGAAGCTTTGAAAATTGCGAACGCCTACGAATTCGTCAAAGATCTGCCAAACGGCATCTACACCAATATCGGCGACAGCGGGAATAAACTATCCGGAGGGCAAAAGCAACGTTTGAGTATCGCTCGAGCCGTATTGAAAAACCCGCCGATCATGATTCTCGATGAAGCGACTTCTGCGTTGGATACCGAAAGCGAAAAATTGGTGCAGGTGGCCTTAGAAAATATGATGCAAAACCGGACTTCGATTGTGATAGCGCACCGCTTGTCGACTATTCAAAAGGCCGATCTTATTGTCGTCATGCAGAAAGGTGTGATCGTTGAGCAAGGCAGTCACGAGCAGCTGATTGCGTTGCATGGCACGTATAATAAATTGGTTACGATGCAATCTTTTGAACAATAACGTAAAGGAGAAACGACTATGACACAACGCTATTTTGGTGTACTTTTTATCGTAATTTTCACAGCAGTGTACATAGGATTAACTTACGTTATCGATGAAGTGAAGCTTTCTCACTTTGTTGTGGTTTGGGTCATGTGCGGTTTATATGCTGGACAATATTCTACCAAATTTCCAAAAGGATAAAATCAATTTTGTATATTGGTTAGCGAATTTTGAGTTGATTTATGTATCTAAACGACGACAATATTAAGTTACCCGCTGATCCCGATACTGTCGTTTGGAAGTACTTAGACTTGTCGAAATTTGTCGATTTGTTGCTCTATCGCAAACTGTTTATGTCGCGATCGGACAAATTCGAAGACCAGTACGAAGGCACTTTTAGCGAGCCCACTTTTGAGGAAATCCGCAAACTCTCGATCAACAATCCAGACTTTTTAGATTACTATAAAACGCACCGCGAGAACGTTGTTATCAGCAGTTGGCACATTAATGAATACGAATCATTTGCGATGTGGCAGATTTTTACGCAGAAAAGTGAGGGTTTGGCAATCCAGTCGACATTGGAACGTATCCAAAACGCATTAGTTCCAGAAACAACTTACGAACAGCATATCGGCGCCGTCAATTATATTGATTATAAAAAGGAATACATTCCGTTTGACAATGCATTTTTCCCCTTTCTATTCAAACGAAAAAGTTTTCAATACGAACGTGAAATCCGGATTATTTCGGATGTGACTTCACACCATCTGACTATCGATAATGGATTAAAAATAGATGTCGATATCAATCAATTGATTGAAAAAATCTACATTCATCCCAAATCCGAAAACTGGTACAAGAACCTGGTCATCGAATTGGTGAAGCGGCTGGGTTTTGATTTTAAAATTGAGAAATCAGATCTCGAAAGTGACATCCTAATTTAATTTGTCGGATGGTAATCGGAAACTTTCCAATCTTTATTCGACAAATCAAGGAAGTGATAATGCAAGATATCATTCTTATCGAACTCGCCATTTTTGTTGGTATCTTCAATGGTTCTGAAGTACAATCGGTTTTGTGATTCAACGAGATTCCAATCGATCAACTCATGAAAATCGGTCGAGATTTTAGAGAAATTATTTCCCGAAATGTCACTCAGATAAAGTGACTTGATATCGTTCGCATCCAATTTATTGTCTTTGTTGGTATCCATGTCTGCCAATGTGTAAACCAAAATCGGTTGTTTGATAGTTTTGAGATACGTCACCGTTTGAATCAAAACGGTTTTATTCGTCAACGTCTTGATCGAATCAGTGCCAATCTGTTGGAATTTTAAATTACGCAGGTACCCTGTAATTTCATTTTCACTATAATTGGAAACTTTAAATTTGAGTTCATTGGTACTCGTAGCCGAATCATAACTACCCCGTATATTTCCATCGGAAACATTCAAATCGCCCACCGGAAAAATCAAGTAATTGCTCCCCGACATCAGAATCGGAAGATCGGCAACTTCAATTTTGGTTGTATCCGTTTTTGCCTTTGCCGAAGCCTTTGAAGTGTTTTCATAAGTCACTTTAGGCATTTCCGTTTCTTTCTTACAACTGATAAGAAATACGAAAAAGCTGCAGGCCATTATTTTTAAAAGACTTTTCATAGTAGGAAAATTGAATTATCAAAAATAACAAATAAATTCTACAATCGGATCGATAGTTTGACATTGAAAACACGCGTCGTCAAATAATTCGGAATCCCATATTGGTTTTTGGTATAAACGTCTCGAACCCAGGTATTAGTAATTGCATTCTGGTTATTGAACATGTTGAAAATTTCAAATCCGATTGAGAAATCCTTAAATTTCTTCAACCAATGTCCTTCACGGCGTTCTTTATTTTTTTCGGTGAGAACATACGAGAACCCGACATCAGCCCTGCGGTAATCGCGCAAACGCAGCTGATAATCATACGGATCAGCATACGAAGGAGAACCTCCCGGCAATCCTGTATTGTAAACCAAATTCAAATAAATTTTCACACTTGGGATGTTCGGCATATAATCCTGAAAGAGCACCGCAAACTTTAGCCTTTGGTCGGTCGGTCGGGCAATGTCGCCTTTATGATCGATATTTTCTTTTGTTTTCAAATAGCTGAAACTAAACCAAGATTCCGTTCCGGGAACGAATTCACCGTTCAGACGTAAATCCAAACCTTGTGCAAAGGCGGTAGCGTTGTTGGTAGCAGCATACCGAATTCTGACATTTTCGAGAGTATAAGGATTGACGTCAGTAATCGATTTGTAATAGGCTTCCGTAACCATTTTAAATGGGCGATTCCATAATTTGAAACTGAAGTCATTGCTCAAAACAAAATGTATCGATTTCTGCGCTTTGACATCAGGCTGCACCATTCCAGACTGGTCGCGCAATTCCCGATAAAAAGGCGGTTGATAATAATAACCACCAGAAATCCTGAAAACCATATCTTTTTCCCAATCGGGTTTGATGGCAAACTGCGCTCTAGGACTAATGACCGTTTGTGTGTGTGTGTTGTCGCCTGAAAATTGCCAAAGCGAAACACTTCCATTTCCAGCAAAATCAGTTTCCGGAATTTGCCAGGTATGGGCACGGACTCCGACGTTATACCAAACATCGCTGCTTCCCAATTTGTCTTTTAAACTCCATTGCAGGTAGCCCGAAAACCGGTTGATTTTTACAAAGTTTTTAGCGCGGACATTCTGATATGGTACTAAAGGTCCCACATAAGGATTGTAGGGTTGATCGTTGTTTGGCAAAGTAATAATCGGTGGGTTTAATGAAAATCCAGCCGAATCAATTACTTCCCATTCTACAATACGGTCACGGATATCTTCACGGGTATATTTGAATCCCCATTCTAGCTGATGCCTTTTTATTTCATGAAATCCTTTAATTTCAGCATTTACGATCAATGCATCTAAGTCATTACGGGCATGATTCAATTGCGTTCCGATAGCGCGGCTGTAGGTAACATCTCCGAAAGTCTCTGAACCGATATTGCTGTCGACTTCACCCAAAGCGTATTGTGCAAAGATGTCGAAATATTCCTGCTCGAGCGTATGATAGGCTGAGCCGATAAATTTTAAAGTGAAGTGTTCATTGACATTGAAAGTTGTTTTCAAAGCACCGAAGTACGTATCATAACGGTCTTTCTCCTGACCTTCGTAAAAAACTTGCAGCGCAATCGGTTCCGAAATGGTTCCGAAATTCGTTTGGCGCGTTAGCGGCTGATAATTATACTTGTTTTGCGAAATATTGCCTAGGAAACTAAACTGCCATTTCGTTGATGGTGTAAAAGTAATGTTGGTCTGCACGTCTGCAAAAGTCGGATGGAAATTGGTCGACGTTTCCTGGCTGTTGACCAAAAGACTGTTGTCGCGGTATCTAACGCCTGTTATTTGTGTCCATTTTTGGTTTTTAGAAACAGATTCTAAGGATACGGCGCCACCTAAAAAACTCGCTTCTGCAGATGCGCCGAATTTCGTTGGCCGTCGGTACGTAATATCCAAAACCGATGATAATTTGTCGCCGAACTTGGACTGAAAGCCACCTGCGGAGAAATCGATGTTTTGTACTAAATCGGTGTTGGTGAAACTCAATCCTTCTTGCTGGCCGGAACGAATCAGAAAGGGACGATATACTTCAATTTCATTGACATAGACGAGATTTTCGTCGTAATTCCCACCTCGGACGGAATACTGCGTACTCAATTCGTTATTGGAATTGACACCGGGTAATGACTTTAAAATATTTTCTACACCGGCATTGGCTCCCGGAATTTTTCTAATCACGGCAGGCGTAATATTGGTAATGCCTTGCACTCGTTTTCTATTGTTCGCAATAACGATAACTTCCCCGAGACCTTCGGCTTTATCATTCATATAGAAGTTAAATTCGTAATCTTCGTTAGGCTTCAACTCGACGGTGACACTATTTTTTTTCAACGAAGTATGCGTGAAAACAATTTGAATTTTTTGATTTGCCGGGATGGTCAATTGGTAAAAACCGTTCGCATTGGTTTTGGTGCTTTTATCCTGTGCGGTGACATTGACTTCTTCGACGGGCTGATTGTTTTCATCAAGAATAATTCCTTTAACCCTTGCCGTTTGGGCAAAACTTACGCATCCGATAAAGAAAAACAACAGGGAGAGTTTTTTAAAATTCGTTTTCAATAGTTTCAATTTATTTTTTTTGACTTCTAAAAAATGATGTTTCAAAGATAGCAGAATTTCCAAGATTATCGGAAACTATCAATTTTAATTCATTTTTGCCTTCGAGCAACAATGCCTCATCGAATTGATGTATAATGCGGTTGGATTTATTATCGTATTCAAATAAAACCCATTTGCCATTGAGATAGCCTTTATACGATTTAATTCCAGACAAATCATCGGTAATGCGGAAACTCAACGATTTGTCTTTGGTCAGCCATTTCCCTTCAATCGGTTTGGCAATGGCAATTTTGGGAGCAATCGTATCTTGCACTAGCATAAATTGTCCGAGGTTTTTGGTATAGGTTGTAAACGTATTGCCTTTGTATTTCGTACTGTTATAGCTTTTTTTCTTTCCATCTATGGAAGCAATGAAAGTCTTCTCTTTATTCACCACGTCCTTGTCGGTTATCGTGACAACGAAATTAGAATGCACCGGAATCAGATCATTGTGCACCGTCATGACTTTTTCTTTTACGTCAAAATTGAGGTAAAAATCTTCGTAGAAAGTATGCGCCGGAAAGAAAACGCCCATATTGTCTTTTTCGAAATTACTTTCGAAGTTGGCCTTTAAAAAATAGTTCGTTTTGAGCGTTTCCTGTTGCACAGTGGCAGTTTGAGAAGCATATTCGATTGGAATTGAAATCGAGGTGGCATTGCCATAAAAATCAGCCACTTCGATACGGAAAATCTTCGAAAGATTGGGTTGCATTGTAATGATGCCATTAGCATTCTCGGTGCGAATAATGCTCAAACCGTAGGGGTTTTTCATGAATAATTTTTGAAGGCGTTGGTGCGTATTTTTATACCTCGGATAATCAATCAGTGCATTGACATACCTTCCTTCATCGAAAGCCAAAACATCGAACTGATATCCAAAAGACGGGCTGCCATTGAGAAAAGACTGAACTTTATAAACGCCGTTATTGTTGTACGAAACATTATCGAAATCACCGCAGGAAATGGCAAAACCGAGAGAACCCATGGCCATGATTTTTTCTGAAGTATAGGTGCCGTCGGGCTGCAACACTAAATTGATAGCAATCGGGCGTTTCGATTGGTTGACGATACTTGTGCTATCAATTGGATAGACCATGACTGTGGAAATGATTGGTTTTTTGGTGTCGGTCATTAACGAATCTAAGCCAAACAACATGGGGTTGATGATTTTTTCCGTTTTGGTATCCCGGAATTCAAAATGCAGATGCGGGCCTTCAGAACCTCCGGTATTTCCAGAAATAGCGATAGTGTCGCCTTTTTTTACAGGCAAATCGGTTGGATTTGGAAAGACCTCAATTTCGTAAGATTCTTGTTTGTAATGTTCGTTTTTAATAAACTTTTCAATTTTGCCGTAGCCTTTTTGAAGATGTCCATAAACTGTGGTGTAGCCGTTCGGGTGCGTAATATAAATGGCTTTACCATAGCCATAAGTCGAGATTTTAATCCTCGAAACATACCCATCGCCAGCTGCAAAAACAGCCAAACCTTCCTTCTGCTGGGTTTTAAAATCAAAACCGGTGTGAAAATGATTCGGGCGCAGTTCGCCGAAATTGCCTGCAAGTTGTGTGGGAATATTCAAAGGCGATTGAAAATAGTCCTTCGGATAGTTGGTTTGGGAGAAAACTGGCATCGAAAAAATCAAAAGTGCGTGTATAAATTTCATTGTAAAAAGCTTTTGGCTAAGGTAAAAAAAATCAAAATACATCGCCAAATTTTTTTCAAGCATCTAACCTATTATTGGTCAAAAGATTAATCAGATCGCGTTAACAGAAAATAAAATTTTAAAAGTATTGGTTTAATTCATTTGGAATGTTAACTTTGTTCGAATAAGTAATGAACCCTTATTTATAATGAGTGAAATTGTAGAAATTATTGATACTCTTGAAGGCAGGCTCAAGAAACTGTTGCAAAAAATCGACCATTTAGAGCAAACTTCTTCCGCATTACAACAAGAATTAAATAAAGCTACCGCCAACGTACAAAAGCAAACGGAAGCCATTGATGTTTTGAAGCAACAGTACGAATCATTAAAAATTACGAATTCATTATTAGGCAGTGACGAAAATAAAAGAGATACCAAGCTAAAAATAAATTCATTAATTCGTGAAATTGATTACTGTATAGCACAGCTATCCGATTAATAAAATACATGGACGAAAAGCTTAAAATTAAATTATCAATCGCCGACAGGATTTATCCTTTAACGGTAGATATGTCTCAGGAAGAAGGGCTTCGCAGCGCTTCTAAAAAGATTGATGTAATGATTAAGCAGTTTGAAGAAAATTATGCGGTCCGGGACAAACAAGATGTATTGGCCATGTGTGCCTTACAGTTTGCTTCTCAATTGGAACAAAAGCAAATCGACAATTCGATAGATGGCAAGGAAACCATCGAAAGAATTAAAAAGATTAATAATCTGTTGATCAGCTATCTCGATAAATAAAATACGTTCTTACAACAAGACTAAAATACTGCCTACATTAGTTACTTTTTGGTAAACTCAACACTAACAATTTAGAATGAGCAAATCATCACTACTAAAGCATGCCACGCTTCGGCGAGGAAACTTGAACAGTGAGTTAGCTCAAAACTTGTCTTTTCGAGTTTATGCATTACAGACTAATGTAGGCTTTTTTATATCATTAATTTAACAAACATGGACATTCTAACAATACTAATTTCCGGGATCGCCGGAATTGTCGCTGGCTTTGCGATATCAAAAGTCATCGAAAAAAGAAACGTATCGAATCTGATCAAGAACTCTAAAAAAGAAGCCGCTTCGATACTCAAAGACGCCAATTTAGAGGCAGAAAATATCAAGAAAGATAAAATGCTTCAGGCCAAGGAAAAGTTTATCGAATTAAAAGCGGAACACGAGCAAGTCATTCTTTCCCGAGATAAAAAGATGGCAGAAATAGAGAAAAGAGTTCGTGACAAAGAATCATTAGTTTCTAACGAATTGGCTAAAGCGAAAAAGATTAATGACGATTACGAAACCAAGACATCAGAATACCAGTCAAAAATCGACATCTTAGAAAAGAAACAGCAGGAAGTAGATCGCATGCACAAAAGCCAACTCAACCAATTGGAGGTGATTTCTGGATTGTCCGCTGAAGATGCTAAAGAGCAACTGATGGAAGGATTGAAAGGAGAAGCCAAAACACAAGCGATGGCATACATTCAGGAAAGTATCGAAGAAGCGAAATTGACCGCACAGCAGGAAGCTAAAAAAATCATTATCAATACGATTCAGAGGGTTGGAACTGAAGAAGCCGTTGAAAATTGTGTTTCCGTATTCAACATCGAATCGGATGATGTAAAAGGAAGAATCATTGGTCGTGAAGGACGAAATATACGTGCTTTGGAAGCAGCAACTGGTGTTGAAATCATTGTCGATGATACTCCGGAGGCAATTATCCTTTCTTGTTTTGATCCTGTCAGAAGAGAAATTGCGCGTTTGTCATTGCATAAATTAGTGACTGATGGCAGAATCCACCCAGCACGTATTGAAGAGGTGGTTGCTAAAACAGCAAAACAAATCGACGATGAAATCATTGAAGTCGGTAAACGTACCGTAATCGATTTGGGAATCCATGCTTTGCATCCGGAATTGATTAAAGTGGTTGGACGAATGAAATACCGTTCATCTTACGGACAAAACTTATTACAGCACTCGCGTGAAGTTTCAAAACTTTGCGGAATCATGGCTGCTGAATTAGGATTGAATGTAAAATTGGCAAAAAGAGCCGGTTTGTTACATGATATTGGTAAAGTTCCAGATACCGAAAGCGACCTACCACACGCATTACTAGGAATGCAATGGGCCGAGAAATACGGCGAAAAAGAAGAAGTGTGCAACGCTATTGGAGCGCACCACGATGAGATAGAAATGAAATCGTTGTTATCACCAATCATTCAGGTTTGTGACGCAATTTCAGGAGCAAGACCGGGTGCTCGTCGCCAAGTTTTGGATTCCTACATTCAGCGTTTGAAAGATTTGGAAGAAGTTGCTTTTGGATTTAGCGGTGTGAAAAATGCGTACGCGATCCAAGCTGGTAGAGAATTGCGTGTGATTGTTGAAAGCGAAAAAGTTTCCGATGATAATGCAGCGCAATTATCGTTTGAGATTTCACAAAAAATCCAAACCGAAATGACGTATCCAGGACAAGTGAAAGTAACCGTGATCCGGGAAACCAGAGCAGTAAATATCGCGAAGTAACCGCTTCTCTTTTGTATAAAAAAACACTCCTAATGGAGTGTTTTTTATTTAGAATATTTTTCGCAAATCATCGAGGGTCATGGGTTTGAAAAAATAATCCTTAATCTGATCCTGGTATTCTTTGGCTTTATTAAGGTCGGAAATACTATCCGAAGAACTTACTAAATAGATTATGGTCTGGCCATCGCCGGGTTTTTTTGTTTTTCTAAATTCATCCAAAAATTGCCATCCATCCATGATAGGCATATTGATGTCTAGCAAAATCAGGTCAGGCATTGTCACACCCAAATTTATTTTTTCTTTTATTTCTTCTATGGCTTCTAGTCCATTCAAATAAAAGGATGGGTTGATATCGATATTGTTTTTGGAGAACAATTTTTTAATGATAAAATGAAATACTTTATCATCATCAATTACAAATACATCTTTAAATTTACTCATTAAAATAGATTTTAAATTTCGTACCTATTCCTACTTGGCTCATCACATCAATTGTTCCACCCATAGCTTCAATTTGATTTTTGGTGATAAACAATCCAATTCCCCTTGAGTCTTTATGTTTATGAAACGTCTTATACATGCCAAATAATTTCTTTCCATGCTTTTCGAGATTGATTCCCAATCCGTTGTCTTCTATTTCAAGAATTTTCTGCGACTTATGCGACGTCAGCGAATAACTAATCACTGGTGTCCTATCGGGATGGGAATATCGAATTGCATTGGAAGTAAAGTTAAGAAGAATACTTTCCAAATAAGCAGGATTGAATACAATTGTTTCCTTTTTATTGATGGTATTATGGATGACTACTTTGTTTTTCTTAATTTCTTCTCCTAAGATATCGAGCGTTTTGCCCAAATAAGAATCTAGGTTAAGATCTTCTTTTTTATGCACCAGACACGATTGAATTTCAACCAACTCTTTCAAATGAACGATGGTTTGCGTCAATGCTTTAGAAGAAGAACGCAAGTGATTGTAGCTTTCTTTGATGAAATCTTCATCGGTTTCCTCATCGATAATATTCAAGAGCATTTCGATGTTGCCCGAATGCGAGCGCAGGTTATGCGAAACGATATGGGCGAAATTTAACAAGCGGCTGTTTTGTTCTCCAATGATTGACAAGGTCCGAATCAAGTCCTGTTCTTTTTCCTTTTGCGCTGAAATGTCGGTGTGTGTTCCGATGATACGCAGTGGATTGTTATTGGAATCCCTTTCGATAATTTTACCGCGACTTAAAATCCATTTGTAGTCTCCGGATTTTGTCATTACCCGCTGGGCATTTTGATAAAATGGAGTTGCATTATCAATGTGTAGTTGTATGTCTTTAAGGTATCTTTTCTTGTCTAAAGGATGCACGCGGTCATCCCATAAGCTAATGGAGTCGATGGTGTCATGCTCATCAAACTCGAGCATTTTCATCGATTGGGACGAATAAAAAACTTTATTAGTGGAAACGTCTAAGTCCCAAATTCCTTCTGAAGAAGCTTCTAAGGCAAATAAATAACGCTCTTCGGAAAGCTTTAATTTGAGTTCTTGTCTTTTAAAATTTGTAACGTCGGTGATTTTGCCATAAAAATGAACGGTACCGTTATCTTCCTTTTCAACTGTTGCCAATCCTTTATACCATCGCAATCCTTTATTTGGCAATAATGCCCTAAATTCATGGTTCCAATCTTTAAGGTTTTCTTGTGATTTTTGTACAGATTTTAGGAACAATGGGAAATCATCTGGGAAGATCTTACTTTTCAATACGGTAAAGGCATCTTTGGTCTTTTCACCACTATCAAGATCAAAATGAGTCAAAACTGTTTTACTTAAAAAAGGAAAAGTGAGAATTCCTTTATGGCAGATTGAAAATTGAAAAATCAGATCAGGCGACTGAAATAATAGTTTCTTATAGAGTATATTCTTTTCTTCAAGCAGTCTTAAATCCGAATAATTGTAGGTTTCCATATTATACACAAATTAGTTGGGGCAAAATTTGAAATACACCAGATATTTTCTAATAACGATGTCAAACATAGTATTAAAAATCCGATAAAAAGTAATTTATAAACGTTAAAATACAAACTTTAACAATATTTGTAGGATTTTTATATATGTTTTTAAATTATTCTAATATGTAAGTTAATTCTTTCTAGGATGGTAGGTATTCACAATTTTTTGCAAGTATTTGCGGTCGAGATGTACATAAATTTCAGTGGTAGTAATTGATTCATGACCCAACATCAATTGAATGGACCGTAAATCTGCACCGTTCTCTAAAAGATGGGTAGCGAAAGAATGCCTGAAGGTATGTGGACTGATATTTTTTCCGAGATTAATTTTCAGGCTCAGTACCTTAATTATCGTAAATATCATCGCCCTGGTCAGTTGTTTTCCTCTTCTATTGAGGAATAACGTATCCTCAAAACCTTTTTGGATCGGCAAATGATTTCTAACCGACGTCTGGTACAATTGGATGTACTTTTGAGTAAGCGGTGCAATCGGCACGAATCGTTGCTTATTTCCTTTTCCGGTAATCTTAATAAAAGCTTCGTCGAAGAAAAGATCAGATATTTTCAATGCGACCAATTCGGAAACTCGTAGACCACATCCGTATAAAGTTTCCAATAAACAGCGGTTGCGTTCCCCTTCACTAGCAGACAAATCAATAGCGGCAATAAGCGCATCGATTTCATCAACAGATAAAGTATCTGGAAGTTTACGCCCAATTCTTGGAGATTCAATCAAGGCTAAAGGATTGTCATTTCGGTAATCTTCAAAAATCAAATAGGAAAAAAAACTTTTGAGCCCGGATATGATTCTAGCTTGTGAACGAGGATTAATTTCTTTAGAAATGCTATAAATAAATTGTTGTACGATTTCCTCAGAAATACTAACTGGGGAAACATCAATTTTGTTTTGTTCTAGAAAAAGGTACAGCCGATCAATATCAAAGGTATAATTCTCTATAGTATTCATAGAAAGACCACGCTCGATTCTTAAATACGATTGATAATTTTTGATATACGACTTCCAATTCATAAATACAAAGTAAAGGTAATTTTAAGGCAAAAAAAACCCTCTCCATGGAGAGGGTTTTTTACTATCTAAATTTTAGATTAGAATTTATACAATAAACCGAAGTTGATTGAAGAAAGATCAAGATTCAAACCAAAAGTATCAGTTTTTTCAGCTCCATCTGCATCTGGCTTAGAAGTTTGGTAGTTCAAACCAGCCCAACCCGCTTCCATTGCCCAGTTGCTAGACAAGAAATAGTTAACTCCAAGACCAAGACCTAGTCCAAATCCGTTACTTTTAGCTGAAGCATCTCCTTGCTCCACTTTGCTTGTCAAATAACCTGCCTCTAATTGACCGAAAACAGAAAATTTGTTAGCAGGAGTACAGTAATATCTACCAAATACGTTGAATGACAAATCAGTAGTTTTGATATCGTCTGGAGTAGCTGTTTGCTTCGTAGATTCGAAACCTAAAGAAGCACCCAATGCGATATTTTCAGTTACGAAAAATCCAAGAGTTGGTTTGATTTCAAAACCAGTAGTTTTAAAATCACCTGTTTTTTCAGAGCTTACTCCAAAAGATCCTGATACGAAGATGTCCCCTTTCGAGAAACCTTCACTCATTTCTTTCTTGTCTTGTGCGTTAGCAAATCCAAATGCCATCACCGCTACAATTGATAAAATAATTTTTTTCATGTTTGTTTTGTTTTAAATTAATATAAAAAGGCAGCATTCATCACCGCCTTCTATCGTTAAGGCTCTTAGAACCTGTATCCTAATCCAACTTGAAATGAGTTCGTATTTACTTTAGAATCATCTTCAGCAATATCAGCCAACCCTAAATTGTAGCGGGCATCAAAAAATAATCCGAATGATAATTCATATCCGGCACCGATTCCCAATCCATAATCCAGTGACTTTATTGCACTATCAATATTACTGTCAGCGCCCGCTTTGAAAGCGAATTCTGGTCCAGCTTGCAAACTTAATCCTTGCATTATGTAGTATTTTGCCATAATCGGAATTCGTACATAAGAAATAGAAGCATCTTTTGCTCCTTCCATAGAGTACATTAATTCCGGTTGAAGGTGAAAATTTCCTGCAAGAGGCAAATCAACTAGTCCTCCTACATAAAAGCCTGTAGTACTTTTAACTTCTGACACATCTCCTGCTAAAGTAGAAACATTGATCCCTGCTTTAACGCCAAATTTTACTGTGTCACTTCCCTGTGCATTGGCAAAACCGAATGCTAAAATAGCCACTAATGATAAGATCGTTTTTTTCATTTGTTTTGTTTTTAAATTATTGCGCAAATATAAAAAAATTTGTTAATAAAAATAATTTTGATGTTTTTTTTGCTTTTTTCAAGTACTTTTCTAACAAGTTTATTCTTCATTGAAAGGTTAACCTTTTAGTTTTCAAACTCATTCTTTAAAAAAAAAGATGCTAAGGTTCTTTGTTACTTAGTGTTTTTATACATTCCATTTCACAATCCAAAAATAAAACATTAAAGTACCACCCAATTTATTTCGAATTTCAGTTATTAACATTTTTATTAACAATTATAAATGGATTTGTTAACAAGCAATTAATTTTAACATAAGCCTTGTATGTGTAGGTACAAAAGCAGAACAGTATTTACTTCTTTGTCATCGCTTTTTATATTTTAGATAATTCCATGGTATAAGCCTCTTTTTCTCTATTTTTACTAAAAATAATTCGAATGAAACTAATCATTATTAATGGTCCTAACCTTAACCTTCTTGGAAAAAGAGAACCCGAGGTATATGGCAGTCAAACATTTGAAACCTATTATCAGTCATTACAGCAACAGTTCCCCACTATAGCGCTCGATTTTTATCAAAGCAACATCGAAGGCGAACTGATTGATAAAATTCAGGAAGTTGGCTTTAGTTCTGATGGTATTATATTGAATGCCGGTGCATATACCCATACTTCCATTGGGATTGGCGATGCCATCAAAGCCATAACCACCCCGGTCGTTGAAGTGCACATCTCGAATACCTTTTCACGCGAGAGCTTCCGACACATATCCTTTATCTCTCCAAACGCCCATGGCATCATCATAGGTTTTGGTCTGGAAAGCTATGCCCTAGCGATACAATCATTTTTAAAATAAACTTATACCTATTCTATGATCTTCCTAAAAAAAATCGCTGCCATACTTTTACTACTCTTATCTTCATCGCTACTTGCCCAAATAAAAGGTACCGTTACCGATACCGCCGGAAATCCTTTGCCTGCAGTATCTATATATCTGGCCGACACCTATATTGGAACCACCACCAATGATAAAGGACAATACGAATTGCGGACAAAAAACAGCGGCAATTATGAAGTGGTTTTTCAATACCTGGGCTTTAAAACTCAAAAGATTAAATTTACCATTACGGCAACAATGCAAACGCTCGATGTGGTGCTTGCGGAAGAAAATATCAAACTCAATGAAGTGGTGGTTGGTAAAAAAAAGAATCCCGCCGATGAAGTCATACGAAATGCCATCTCTCATAAAAAAGTAAATTCAGAGCCGACCAATAAATATAACGCCGATTTTTATTCGAGAGGTATTTTCCGTATTAAGGATGCTCCTAAAAAAATCCTTGGACAAAAATTCGATTTCTTCGATGAAATGTTGGATTCAACAAGAAGTGGAATACTTTACTTGTCGGAAACCGTTTCGAAGATTACGTTCCAGAAACCCGATAAACTTAAGGAAACAATTATAGCTTCGAAAGTCAGTGGCAACGATAATGGATTTAGTTTTAATAATGCCGCAGCAGCCAATTTCGATTTCTATGATAATTATCTCGCCTTTCAACAGAATGTAATTTCACCGATTGCTGATAATGCGTTCAATTATTATAAATACAAACTTGAAGGTACTTTCTTCGATGACCACAAACACCTCATCAATAAAATTAAGGTGATTCCTAGACGTGCCGTTGAACCCGTAATGGATGGCTACCTATATATAGTGGAAGACAGTTGGGCGATTTATGCTGTTGATCTTAATATAAGAGGAGATCAGATGCAGTTGCCGGCCATCAATACGCTCAACCTTAAACAAACCTACAGCTACAATAGTCAGAATAACATCTGGGTGAAAAACATGCAGACGCTTGATTTTATCGCTGGTATTTTTGATATCAAGGTTTCAGGTGGCTTCACCTACGTATATTCGAATTACGAATTCGAAATGAAATTTGATCGAAAAACCTTTACACGCGAAGTATTATCTTTTGAAAAAGACGCCAACAAAAAAGAAAGTAGTTTTTGGGATCAGTTTCGACCGGTACCGCTGACTGCTGAGGAAAGTACCGATTACCTAAAGAAAGACCTGCTTCAGACACGGAAAAAATCAAAAAAATATTTAGACTCCATTGATAAGAAAACAAATAAATTGGGATTCTTCGATTTCGCTTTAGGGTATGATTATAAAAATTCGTATCAAAAATGGGAGGTCAAATACGACGGTCTTTTAAAAGGATTGAGCTTTAACTCAATTCAGGGCTGGAATTTAATCACCAATATCGCTTTTACTAGGAAAAACGATGATGCTCGTACATTTTCTACAATACGAACCAATTTCGACTATGGCATGAAGGAAAAAAAATTCCGAAGTTATTTGTCGTATATCAATAAATTTAATA
>JBBRXW010000003.1:0-22388 GCA_038238295.1 Flavobacteriales bacterium
CGACATTGCTGTCAGGCTTATGTTGCTCCCTCTCTTGGGCTCGAACCAAGGACCCTCTGATTAACAGTCAGATGCTCTAACCAACTGAGCTAAGAAGGAAAGTGTATTTCACTTTTAAAGCGGTGCAAATATAACGCGAAAATTATTTTTCGCAAACAATTTGATGTAAAATTTAAAAAAAATATTATTTATGGAAAATTGCCTTATAAATATCATTCCCATTAGCAAACAGTAATAAACCGATAAGTAAAAAGAAACCAACCATTTGGGCGTTTTCCATGAATTTATCGCTCGGTCTTTTGCGGGTAATCATTTCGTAAATTAAAAACATTACATGACCACCATCGAGCGCCGGAATCGGCAACAGATTCATTACACCAAGCATGATCGACAATAATGCTGTGATGCTCCAGAAAATTTCCCAGCTCCATGTTTTCGGGAAGATATCGAAGATGGCTTTAAACCCACCGACACCTTTATAGGCACCAGTACTTGGGGTAAAAATTGCTTTTAACTGTTTTCCGTAACCCAACAATTGATTTTTCCCTTTTTGGATTCCCACAGGAAAGGATTCGAAGAAACCATAATCCTGTTTACTGAATTTGTACAATCCTAATTTTTCGAGGCTTTCAATTCCAAGCGAGGCAGGGAAAATTCCCAGTTTTCCGTTGTTATCGATTGAAAGGCGCACAGAAATTTCTTTCTCATCACGTAACACAACAGCATCGAGTTGCTTTCCTTTGTTTTCTTGAGCGATTGCTACTACCTGATCGGTGTATTTGGTTGGAACGCCATTCAATGATTTGATGATGTCTTTAGGTTTAAGTATGGTGGCGTTAAGCGACGAATCATTAGCTTTCCCGACCATAAAAGGTTCGCGCCAATCGATAAAAGGCCGTTTTTCTCCTTTGAGTAATTTGTCGATTAAGTCGATTGGTAAATTGATTTTTTGCTGTGATCCATCCCGTTCTACTAACACCGTTTTTGCGAATAATATTTTGTTTGGAATATCATTGAATCGTGCAGTTTTTTCGCCATCAATCTCTAAAATCTTATCTCCCGTTTTAAAACCCATTTCTTCTCCAACAGGAGAAGTCACAGCAATTCCATCTTTCAATTCACTGTTGTTCAAATAAAGATCGCCATAATAAAAGGTCATTCCGATATAAATGACAAATGCCAAAATAAAATTGACCGTCACACCACCAAGCATAATAATCAAACGCTGCCAGGCCGGTTTCGAACGGAATTCCCACGGTTGCGGAGGCAAGGCCATTTGCTCCTTATCCATGCTTTCGTCGATCATTCCTGAAATTTTTACGTAACCTCCCAAAGGAAGCCATCCGATTCCGTATTCGGTTTCGCCGATTTTCTTTTTTAATAAAGAGTATTTAATATCGAAGAACAAGTAGAATTTTTCTACTCTGGTTTTGAAAAGTTTGGCAGGGATAAAATGCCCTAATTCGTGCAATATGATGAGTAAGGATAAGCTCAATAAGAATTGAGATAACTTGATAACTATTTCCATTTTCTATTTTCGGTTCTATTTTAACGCACAAAAGTAAGGTTTTCACCTTACCTTTTAGCATATATACCCTGACGGGTTATTTTTTTATGAAATTTTTATGAAAGGCACCTTCCGTCGTGTTAATCTGTAACGAATAGATTCCATTGGAAAGCTGATTCACCGGAATATTTTTCGTTGTATAATCGCCTACTTTCTGCCCTAAAGCATTATAGATAGTTGCATTTTTTAAACTAATCGTATTGGGCATTTCAATATTTAAAATTGCAGTAGCCGGATTTGGATAAACCGTTATAGCGCGCTCCAAATTGAAATCAGCGATCGCCAATGTTGCGTTGTTGTTTTTTGAGATGATGTCTTTTTTCGGATCGAAGGTGACGCCAGTTACTGTAAAGGGGACGGTCACAATAAATTGCTGCCCATTGGTAGTATTATCGACAACAAAATCCTGTTGCTGTCCTCCGGAACCGGTCAGACGAATTGGAAGCGGCATTTCAAAGAAACTCACAGACGCATTTGATTGTGTCTGACTTACAGTAATTTTAGCCTGGCCAACTCCATAATTTGAAGCGGTTATCGTATACGTTGGATATCCTTGACCGTACACCCAATCGTTAAAAAATTCTGTCAGGTTCATTCCGGAAGCGGACTCCAAATGGTTTTGAAGATCAGGAGTTTGTGCATATGCGTATGCCAACCCGGGATCATTAAGGTAGTCTCTCAACCCTTGAAAAAAATTGGTATCACCCAATTTAAAACGCAGCATATTCAACACCATAGCACCTTTATTATAGCTAAGCCTGCCGCTAAAAATCCGATTGACATCTAAAGCTTCGGTGTCCGTGAGATAGATAGCACCGCCGGTATTGTTCGTAATATTATTAATAAGAGAATTTTTGTTTGCCGTAAAGGAAGCCTCGCCGTCGAAATGCTGGATGACCATCAGTGCCAGATAAGTCGCAAAACCTTCATTGAGCCAGATGTCTTTCCAAGAACCGCAAGTTACTTTGTCTCCAAACCATTGATGTCCCATTTCATGCGCAATCAAACCTCTACTGTAACTGCCATCATTTCCTGCTGTCATAAAAGAGACAGTCGTATGTTCCATTCCGCCACCCCAGCCAAACTGGCAATGACCATATTTTTCATCTCGGAAAGCGTAGGGAACAAATACTGATTCGTAGAAATTGATGATATCTGGAGTGACTGCTACACTAGCAATATTGGTTGCCGCCGTTTCCGGCCAAAGGTAATTAACGATAGGGAAAAATGGACTGGCAGCTGTACCCAAACCGCCCTGTTGGTTATAAATCTGATAATCTGATACGGCTATAGCAATGAGATACGCTGGAATCGGATGCCCGTGATGGAAATGCGTTGTTGCCGTTCCGTTGCCGTTATCAACTTTAGATAATTCCAACCCATTCGATACACTATTATAGATACTTGGGGCTGTAATATAAACATCAATTGAATTAACTTTATCATTCAAATCTTGTTTGCATGGCCACCAATCTCTGGCTCCAAAAGGCTCGGAAAGTGTCCAAAGTACAGGCGTGAGCGCATCGCCATGAACGTCGGTAGTAAATGATCCGAAACCGCTTCCGGCTGGAGCTCCGGCATACGTAATTTCAACAGTAGCAGAAGTTCCAGTCGTTTGTGTAGTCGGCAACGTGATAATCAATTCGGTATCGTTTCGGGTAAACGCCAAATCCGCGCCGTTTTTCTTCACCGAACTCACGACAATCTGATCTCCGAAATGCGCATCGTTGGTATCCGTAATTTTTAAAAGATCAAAAACTAAAGTGCTCATATCGGATAAAGCGGTATAGGTCGTTGTGACCTTTCCTGAGATATAAAATACAGCAGGATCTACCGTAAACTCTAATTTATCGTAGGTAACATCATAATTATAAGTATCCGGATTGGTCACCAGACTCATTTTTTTGAAAGCCGATTTCTTTTCTGCATTGGCAATATCCTCCACCTCGCGGTCTAATTGAGCATATAGCGAAGCACAAGATATAAACAGTAGTAGTAGGTAAATTTTTTTCATTATCTAATTTTTTTCTTTGCGAATTTAATTAATAATTCAAAATTAAAATGTTAATTTCCATTAAAATAACATCAGTATTGATACTAACCTTACTTTATATACAATCAACTTTTTCTTTTAGTTCATATCTAAAACATTTGATTAAATTTGCCTTCTCAAAATCAGGGACGAACTAAACAGTAGTATTATGTTACAAATAGGATTTATCAGAGAGAACCAAGAAAAGGTAATCAAAGCTTTGGCAAAAAGGAATTTAGATGTGAAGGCATTGATAGCAGAAGTGGTGCAATTGGACGAAAAACGCCGGGCCACGCAAGTTGAACTCGACAACGCCCTATCGGAATCTAATAAATTGTCTGCTGCTATCGGAGATTTGATGAAGAATGGCGAAAAAGCCAAAGCGGCTATCCTCAAGGAAAAAACGGTAGTATTAAAAGAGAAAAGCAAAGAACTGTCCGAAAAAGCCGAGAATTATGCCAATGACCTGACGCAAAAATTATATACGTTACCCAATCTTCCCGCCGATATTGTTCCCGAAGGCAAGATGCCCGAGGACAATGTCACCGTTTTTCAGGAAGGCGAAATTCCTATATTGCATGAAGGAGCGCAACCGCACTGGGAATTGGTAAAAAAATATGATATCATCGATTTCGAATTGGGTGTCAAAATTGCCGGTGCGGGTTTCCCGGTATACAAAGGAAAAGGCGCCAAACTGCAACGTGCTTTGATTAATTATTTTCTCGACAAAAATACCGCCGCTGGATACAACGAAGTGCAGGTGCCGCATTTGGTCAATGAAGCTTCGGGATACGGAACTGGCCAATTGCCGGACAAGGAAGGGCAGATGTACCATGTAGGAATTGATGATTTATACCTGATTCCAACCGCTGAAGTTCCCGTCACCAACTTGTTTCGCGATGTCATTTTAAATGAAAATGAATTGCCGGTTTTGTGCACCGGGTATACCCCATGTTTCCGTCGGGAAGCGGGTTCATATGGCGCCCACGTTCGTGGATTAAACCGTTTGCACCAGTTTGATAAAGTCGAAATCGTTCGCATCGAACATCCGGATAAATCCTACGAGGCGTTGGAAGGTATGGTCGAACATGTGAAAAGCATATTGCAGGAATTGAAGTTACCGTATCGAATCCTGCGTTTGTGCGGCGGTGATATGGGCTTCACATCGGCATTAACCTATGACTTCGAAGTATTCTCTACGGCGCAGGATCGTTGGTTGGAAATCAGTTCGGTATCCAATTTCGAAACCTTCCAGGCAAACCGTCTGAAACTGCGTTTTAAAGACGCGAATGGTAAAAACCAATTGGCACATACCCTCAATGGAAGTTCATTAGCACTACCAAGAGTTTTGGCCGGAATTCTCGAAAATTACCAAACACCAGAAGGCATTGTCATACCGGAAGTACTGCGTCCGTATACCGGTTTCGACAACATCAATTAAAAAGTTAATCTTTATAGCAATTTGCACTAAATAGAATACAAATGTGTTACTTTAGTGCATGCTTTTTATGGTGAATCAATGAAAAAAATACTCTTCACTTTCCTTTTACTCTGCTCTGGAATCGTTTTCTCACAAAACGAACAATTGGCGCTGAATTATTTTGAGAAAGGCGATTTTGAAAAAGCCAAAATCAGTTTTGAAGAGTTAGTGAAAACCCAACCGTATAATTACTATTATTTCCAAAAGATGATCGAGTGTTATCAGCAGTTGCAGCTTTTTACCGCAGCGGATAAACTCATTCAGGATCGGTATAAACTGTATACGCAGTCGATTTTGCTGATTGAATTAGGCTATAATTTTCAATTGCAGAAAGACGAGATAACTGCCAAAAAATACTACGATGAGGCGTTGGATAAAATTCGTAAAAATCCGAATGAAGTCTATGACATCGGTGCCACTTTCGAAAGAAAAACATTGCTCAATTATGCATTGCAAGCTTATGAATTAGGGCTCTCTCTTAATCCAAAATTCAATTTCAATTTTCAAATGGCCATGCTCTACGGACAGTTGGGCAACACCGATATGATGATCGAAAAATTCCTGACCGAAGCGTTTACGAATCCACAAAACTCGGTCATGGTTCAGAACCAGTTGTCGCGGTTCATGACTGAAGATGCCGATATTAATTTCAATGAAGCACTCCGAAAAGCGCTGGTAGTTCGCGCTCAGAAAAATCAAGATATCTTCTGGAATGAATACCTGAGCTGGTTTTATGTGCAGCAGAAAGAATACGAGAAAGCATTTGTGCAACAAAAAGCCATTTACCGCAGAAACCCGGAGACCTTTTCCAATATTATCAACCTCGCTCAGCTTGCAATTCAGGAAGGCGATAAGGACACGGCAAAGGAAATTTTTACTTTTGTGTTAGACAACACCAAAGATTTGGAACTGCTGATACAATCTCACACCTATTTGATGCAGTTGCGCATCGATATCGCCACCGAAAAAGAATATCCGATGGTAGCTTCCGAATTGGATGTACTACTGAAAGAATTCGGCATCAGTCCATATTCGCTTTCATTGCAAATCCTTCAGGCACATTTTACGACTTTTAATTTAAAGAATCCGGAACTCGGGAAATCAATCCTGAAAACCGCTTTGGCACTACCATTAAATGAATACCAGAAAGCCGATATCAAAATGGAACTGGCCGATATCTTATTGTATGAAGAGAAATTCAACCAGGCATTGATTTATTATTCCCAAATTGAAGAAGATTTAAAAAATGATGTTGTCGGGCACGAAGCGAGTTTGAAAGCGGCGAAAACGAGTTATTTTAAAACCGATTTTAAATGGGCGCAAAAGCAATTCAAGGAATTGAAATCGGCATCAACACAACTTATTGCCAACGATGCATTAGAATATTTTCTGCTGATCAATGACAACACGGTAGCCGATTCGACGCAGACCGCGCTCAAACAATTTGCGAACGCGGATTATCTGTTGTATCAAAACAAAAATCAGGAAGCACTGGCAAAGTTTCAGGCGATTTTAAAAAGTTTCAAAGGACAGGAAATTGAAGCGGTTACATTATATCGATTAGGAAAAACCTATGAAAAAATGAGCGATTACACAGCAGCTTTGAGTCAATATCAAACGATTATCGATCATTATAAAGATGGCATCTACATTGATGAAGCGTATTATTTTGCAGCTGAAATCTACAACAAACTGAAGGACTTCGACAAAGCGAAATCTTATTACGAACAGATTATTTTTCATCACGAAGACAGTATTTATTTTACGGATGCTAGAAAAAAATACAGGCAATTGCGTGGCGATACTACCTTATAAACAGCGTAGTCAATCTAGTTAGTCTAGAAGTCTATAACTCGAGCGCCAGCGAACTGGCGAAGCAATCTAAGAAGTGTAACATTCCAAATTATGATTTTATACAACGTCACCATAAACATCGACGACAGCGTGCACGACCAATGGCTCAACTGGATGCAGGAAAAGCACATCCCAGATGTACTGGCTACCGGAAAATTTTCGTCAGCTCGCATGACCAGAGTCCTCATCGTTGAAGAAATGGGAGGAACTACCTATGCAACGCAGTATGCGACCGATAGCAAAGCCACACTCGAAAGATACTATCAGGAAGATGCCCCACGCCTTCGCGAGGAAGGACTGCGTTTGTTTGCCGACAAAATGATGGCGTTCCGCACCGAACTCGAAGTGATTTCCGAACATTGGCCCAATAGGAATTAAATCATGGAAAAAGTAAAAGCCAAAAAACATCTCGGGCAACATTTTCTAAAAGATGAAAGCATCGCTCAGGCTATAGCCAATACGCTTAATTTCGAAGGCTATACCGATATTCTCGAAATCGGACCGGGCATGGGCGTGCTCACTAAATATTTATTGGAGAAACCGACGACAACCTATGTAATCGAAATCGATACCGAATCGGTGACCTATCTCGAAGAAAACTACCCTAAATTAAACGGGAAAATTATTGCCAAAGATTTTCTTAAATACAATATCAATGAGGTTTTCGAAGGCAAACCATTCGCAATCATCGGCAATTTTCCCTACAATATTTCAACGCAGATTGTCTTCAAGACCCTCGAGTTACGCCACCAAATTCCAGAATTTTCAGGGATGTTCCAAAAAGAAGTAGCCGAACGCATTTGCGAAAAGAAAGGTACTAAGGCATATGGGATTCTTTCGGTTTTGGTACAGGCTTTCTATGATGCGGAATATTTATTCACAGTCAATGAAGACGTTTTCATCCCACCACCAAAAGTGAAATCAGGTGTTTTACGTTTGCGTCGTAAAGAAAATTTCACGTTGCCTTGTAGTGAGAAACTGTTCTTTACTGTAGTGAAAACGGGCTTCCAGCAAAGAAGGAAAACGCTACGTAACAGTTTAAAAACATTAAATTTATCTGATAATTTAAGAGAAGATACTATCTTTGACCTCCGGCCAGAACAATTATCGGTCGAGCAATTTATTGAACTGACTCAAAAAATAGAAGCCGATGGAGTTTAAAATCAGCAAAGACCTAATTCAGCAATTAGAGCAATTAATTCAAAATAGGAACGACGAGCAACTCGCCGTGCTATTGAACGACTTGCACCATGCTGATATTGCTGAGATTTTAGATGAACTAGATTTCGATGAAGCGACCTATATTTTCAAAGTTTTAGATAGCGAAAAAACCGCTGAAATCCTACTCGAATTAGAGGACGATCTTCGGGAAAATATCCTAAGCCGCCTTTCTCCGAAAGAAATCGCAGAAGAGCTCGATGAACTCGAAACCAACGATGCTGCCGACATTATCGCCGAACTTTCGCAAGACCGGAAAGAAGAAGTAATTTCGGAACTGCAGGATGTTGAACACGCCAAAGATATTGTCGATCTACTGCGGTATGACGAAGATACCGCGGGTGGAATCATGCACAAAGAGTTAGTAAAAGTCAATGAAAACTGGAACGTGCTTACCTGCGTGAAAGAAATGCGCGTCCAAGCCGAGAATATTTCCCGCGTGCATTCGATTTATGTTGTCGATGATGAAGACCGACTCAAAGGGCGGTTGTCTTTGAAAGACTTATTGACAACCTCCACCAAAACGCCAATCCGCGAAATTTATATCAGCAAATTAAATTCCGTAAAGGTCGATACCGAAGATGTAGAAGTCGCACGGATTATGCAAAAATACGATTTGGAAGCGATTCCAGTAATCGACGAACTCGGCCGACTTGTCGGAAGAATCACCATCGATGATATCGTAGATGTAATCAAGGACGAAGCCGATAAAGATTACCAGTTGGCGGCAGGTATCACACAAGACGTTGAAGCGAACGACAGCGTCATCGAACTCACCAAAGCGCGTTTGCCTTGGCTGCTAATCGGAATGGTCATCGAAATTGTTGCCTCTTTTGTTTTGAAAAACAACGAAGCCGCTTTCCAGAAATATTCTACCTTAATCATCTTTGTGCCTTTACTTTCCGCAACTGCCGGAAATATAGGCGTTCAGGCTTCTGCAATTGTCGTTCAGGGTTTGGCCAACGGCACTATAAAACAATTCAGTAAACAATACTTCAGCAAGGAACTCACCGTAGCAATGATCTCGGGAACCATCATTTCGCTGTTTCTTTTATTATACCATTCGGTGATGTATCAACAGTATCAGGTCGGTTTAGCCATATCCATTTCGATTATCGTTGTGATCCTTTTTGCCGCAACATTGGGAACTTTAGTGCCATTGTTTTTGCATAAAAACAAAATCGATCCCGCCATTGCAACAGGTCCGTTTATCACAACAACCAATGATGTATTCGGGATTGTATTATACTTTGCCATTGCCCGATTAATTTTAGGATTTTAAACTTCAGAAAAATGAACATACACATCATCGGCGGCGGAAATCTCGGCGTGGCCATAGCATTGGGTATTACGGATTATACCAAGAATAATTCGGTCACCATTACCAGAAGAAACCCGGAAAGCATTAAGCACCTGGTGCAAAAAGGAATCACTGTTTCCAACAGCAACACCGAAGCTATTCAAAATGCCGATGTGATTATCCTGACAATAAAACCACACCAAATAGAAGCCGTGCTCAAAGAAATCAAGCCATATATCGCCAATAAAACGATAGCTTCGGCTGTCAGCGGTGTTGCTATCGAAAGCATACGTGCGACCACCGGGAATTCTTGCAGCGTTGTGCGTATCATGCCCAATATCGCGATACAGTTTGGCGAATCGGCCACCTGCATTTCATTTACAGAAAAAGACATCACCCCCGCTTTAGCAGTAACCGATTTGTTCCGTCAACTCGGAACTGCGCCAATCATCGAAGAAAAACTGATGGATGCCGCGACCGTTCTTGGTGCTTGCGGAACAGCTTATGCGCTACGATACATTCGTGCTTCAATGCAGGCTGGAATTGAAATCGGTTTCGACTCACAAACCGCTTTATCCATCGCCGCCCAAACGGCAAAAGGAGCCGCTAAGATGCTTCTCGAAGAAAAAATCCATCCGGAACAACTCATCGATAGGGTCACAACACCACAAGGTTGCACCATCGTTGGCCTCAACGAAATGGAGCATCAGGGCTTTAGTTCCTCTCTTATCAAAGGCATCAAAACATCGCTCAACAAAATCAAAGAGTAAAATTTTTGGGCATTCCCGCGAAAAGCGGTCGGGTCATCCGCTCTATCTTTTGCGCCACAAAAGGATGCCGCTGTTACCCCTAATGCGGGCATTCCAAATCCGGGATAAATTCGTATTTTTGGGAAAACAACTCCAAGGTGAAAGACATCAAAATCCTCCACATCGACAGCAATCATCCACTGCTTTTGCAGCAATTGCAACAATTGGGATTTACCAATCACGAAGATTTTACATCCTCGAAGGAAGCCATTCAAAATAAAATCCACGAGTATCAGGGCATCGTCATCCGAAGCCGCTTCAAAATCGATAAGGAGTTTTTAGACAAAGCAGTCAATTTGCAATTCATAGCGCGCGTTGGTGCCGGCCTAGAAAGCATCGATATTGACTATGCGGCATCCAAAAAAATCACACTTATCGCCGCTCCGGAAGGCAACCGCAACGCCGTTGGCGAGCATACTTTAGCGTTATTATTATCGCTGTTCAACAATATCACTACGGCCAACTCCGACATCAAAGCCGGCCATTGGAACCGAGAAAGCAACCGCGGCCACGAACTCGATGGTAAAACCGTAGGCATTATTGGCTATGGTAATATGGGGAAAGCATTCGCCAAAAAACTCCGTGGCTTCGATGTTGAAGTGTTGTGTTATGATATTATAGAGAATATCAGCGACGGCAATGCGAAACAGGTTTCGTTAACAGAATTACAGCAAAAAACGGACGTGCTCAGCCTTCATACGCCATGGACACCGGAGACCAATCACATGGTCAATGCCGACTTTATCAATGCATTTGAAAAACCATTTTGGTTACTGAATACAGCCAGAGGCAAAAATGTAGTGACTTCCGATCTGGTTAAAGCATTAGAAACCGGGAAAATCCAAGGAGCCGGTCTCGATGTCAACGAATACGAAAATCTTTCGTTTGAAACACTTTCTCAAGCAAGGGAATTTCCGGCACCGTATCACTATTTATTACAATCTAACAAGGTCATCTTGACACCACACATCGCAGGTTGGACATTCGAAAGCCACGAAAGACTGGCTCAGGTAATTGGCGATAAAATTCAGGCGCTCTATTCGGATCAGCCTAAAATGGTTGTTCCCGAAAAGAGAGTTACAGGTATAGGAGGCGTGTTTTTTAAATCCAAAAACCCTACGGAATTAGTAGCTTGGTATGCAAAACACCTAGGATTAACAACCGATCAATACGGAAGCACTTTTTGGTGGAAAGATGCAGCAGGCAACGATTGCTCTACGCAATGGTCACCATTTGACATATCAACTACATATTTTGCTCCAAGTGAGAAACCATTTATGCAAAATTTTCGCGTGGAGAATCTCGACAGACTATTAGAGGATTTGAAAAAGGAAGGCGTTACGATTGTTGGGAAACCGGAAGCGTATGACTATGGAAAATTCTGTTGGATTGTTGATCCAGAAGGAAATAAAATTGAACTTTGGGAACCTATTGATAAAGCGTTTCAATAATTTTTTTATTTTTATAATATCTAACTCACAAAAACCAAAACATGGAAGAAACAAAAAACGAAGATTGGAACACGCCACAGCAGCCGGAACAGCCGCCTTATCGGCCTGAAAATAAAAAACTGGTATGCGGAATTTTAGCAATACTCCTTGGAGGATTTGGTATTCATAAATTTGTTTTAGGATATACCAATGAAGGTATTATACAAATCGTAATATCAATAGTAACTTGCGGAATAGGTAGTATTGTCGGATTAATAGAGGGAATTATCTACCTAACAAAAACCGATGAGGAGTTTTATCAGATGTACCAAGTCAATAAAAAAGGTTGGTTTTAACACTTAAAAAGAGGAATTAAAGTTCCTCTTTTTTATTTATTGCTGTCCCAGAAACCATGAAATATGTGTGCATTCTGAACAGACAAAACAAGTGGCACTTTTGTTGGCCCAATCTAAGTTGAAGAATGTGGCAGCCGCAGTATTCAATTGTGCCTGACGCGTCCAGAATTGGTTATTTTGACAAATCGGACAAACCAGATCGTGATTTTTTATCGAAATGCTTTGTGGTACTTTGGAGGAATTCATTGTTTTAGTTTTAAAAATTATTCGCCTTTCTCCGCAAGTTTGCGTTCGAGTTCTGCTTGAAATTCTTCCATAACAGGTTTAACGGTGCTTTCCGGTAAATCAGCAATTCGGATATACATCAATCCGTCAATCGCGTTATTAAACAACGGATCCACATTAAAAGCAACAACCCGTGCATTTTGTTTGATGTATTTTTTAATCAAAACCGGAAGTCGTAAAGTGCCCGGTTCAATTTCATCTATGATTTTATCAAACTTAATCAAATCGGCTTCTGCTTCATCAAAAATGAAATCTTTGTCAGCATCTTTCAATTTGACTTTGAATTCTTTTTTCGGATAAATATACTGAGCGATATATGGATCGTAATAATGCGACTTCATAAATTCAATCATCAGCGATTTCGAGAAATCAGTAAACTGGTTGCTGATACTCACACCGCCGATTAGAAAATTATGTTCGGGATAGCGCAATGTCGTATGTACAATCCCTTTCCAAAGCAGGAACAACGGCATTGGTTTTAATTGGTATTCTTTGGTAATGAAAGCCCGGCCCATCTCAATCGAACGGTTCATCATATCATGCAATTCTGGTTCAAAACGGAATAACTCCTGCAAGTAAAAGCCATGAATACCGTATTTCGGAAAAATCTCTGAACCCAATCCCATTCGGTAGGCGCCGGCAATCTGCTTCGCTTCGTCGTCCCATAAAAACATATGGTGGTAGTACTGGTCGTATTTGTCTAAGTCGATGGAGTTGTTGGTGCCTTCTCCGATTTCACGGAAAGTGATTTCGCGCAAACGTCCAATTTCATGAAGGATGTTGGGAATTTTATCTGCTTCGGTAAAGAACACCTCGTAGTTTTTACTATGCGTCAGTCGGCAATCGGTAGTTCGTAAGCGTTCGATTTCATCGATGATGCTACCATGATGGGCAGCCGTTACAATTTTTTGCGGACTTTTTGGGAGTTTCAAATTATTCAGATTTGGCGCCGATAAAAACGGAATATCTTTCTCGAATGAATTTGCCAGCATATAGGTTTTCTTTCTCAAAAACTCAGAATAATCTTCGATAGATTCGTGTTCGTTTTGCTCCGCTACCGAAATCGGTTTCCCGATACGCACCTTGATGATGCGGTCTTTTTGTGTGAGTAATTCCGACGGCAATTTGGCAGTTCTTAAGGTCGGATTCAAACGAGAAAGGAAATAAAACAACCGGCTGTTCTTCGCATGAAAATAAATTGGCACTACCGGAACTTGTGCTTTTCGGATGACTTTTATCGCGCCTTCTTCCCAGGCCTTGTCTACCATTAATTTGCCATCTTTATACGTAGAAACTTCCCCTGCTGGAAACATACCGAGAGGTTTTCCATCGCTTAAATGTCGCAAGGTTTCCTTGATGCCTATAACGCTCGATTTGGCGTCTTTTCGGGTTTCGAAAGGATTGACCGGCATGATATACGGTTTCATCGGGTCAATCCGGTGCAATAAGAAATTGGCGATAATCTTAAAATTAGGCTCACGTTCTAGCATCAGTTTTAATAACAGAATACCATCAATGCCACCTAAGGGATGATTCGATATTGTAATATACGCGCCATCTTTAGGCAGGCGTTTGTAGTCTTCTTCGGGGATTTCAAAATTAATCTGAAACTCATCCAATATCGCATTAAGAAACTCCAAGTCATTGAGGTGCCTGTTTCTGTCATAGATTTTATTAAGGGTAGAAATCTTCAGTACTTTCATCAGCAACCAGCCTGAAAAAGTTCCTAAAACCCCATATTTCTCAGCGTTTATTGCCTTAGCAACTTCTTTCGCGGTAACTAAACCCATGTCAATTTTTGTTTGTTGAGCCGGAAACAAAGATAGCAAAAAAGTCCATTTTCTTTCTTTTTTCTTAATTTTACTTTGCGCTTTTTTACTACATTTGAGCGACTCAATTCGAAAGCCCACAATGAAGATTATCTCCTATAATGTCAACGGAATCCGTGCCGCCATCTCCAAAGGTTTTATTGCCTGGCTGCAAGCTGCCGATCCCGACGTCATCTGCCTTCAGGAAATCAAGGCCACTCCGGAACAAATTCCGCTGCTCGATTTTGAACTTGCCGGCTATCCATACCATTACTGGTTTCCCGCTACCAAAAAAGGATATAGTGGGGTAGCGATTATATCGAAAATTAAACCCAACAATGTGGTTTACGGAACGGATATCGGGCACATGGATTTCGAAGGCCGTAACATCCGTGTTGATTTTGATGCCCTTTCCGTGATGAGCCTTTACCTGCCGTCAGGAACGAATATCGACCGTATAGAACATAAGTTTATGTATATGGCGGATTTCAAAAAATACGTGACCGAACTCCGAAAAACCATTCCCAACATAGTTATTTGTGGCGATTACAACATCTGCCACGAAGCAATAGATATTCATGATCCGGTACGCAATAAAACGGTTTCTGGGTTTTTACCTGTCGAGCGCGAATGGCTTGATGGGTTCATAAAGACAGGATTCATCGATAGTTTTCGCCACCTCAACAAAGAGCCGCACAACTATACGTGGTGGAGTTACCGCGCCGGCGCAAGAGGCAATAACAAAGGCTGGCGTATCGATTATTGCTTGGTGAGCGACCCATTGAAAGAGCGCATCAAACGAGCTGTAATTCTGGCCGATGCCAAGCATTCCGATCATTGCCCGACAATGGTCGAGATTGAGTAATTTTACCGGGAGCTATTTCCAGCTTTCGCCTTTATCTCTCCACTGCGTTGCGAGGATACCGGCTTTATCTGGGCTAGGGCATTACATTTCAAAGAATAAAACAATTAATAACAAACCATTATTATGAAACTTAAACTAGCATTCTTTCTGACGGTAATCATACTGGCCTCATCGTGCGTGACCAAAAAAGTCTATACCGACCTTGAAAACAAATATGCCGACCTCAAGAAAGAAAACCGTAGGATTCAGGATGAGAGCGACGACTGCGTCAAAGCGAAAGCAGATCTTGATATAGCCTATGATGCAATCAAAACGGAATTGAATGCGACACGCTTGGAGCGCGACAAGAATTTGGTCGATTACAATTCCGCCAGTAACAATCTCAAAACATTGCAATCGTCATATGCTGCTCTAGAAAAAAACAGCAATGATGCGCTCCAAACCAATATGGGCAAAAACCGGGACTTGTTATCGCAATTAGAATCGAAAGAAAAAGCATTGACCACCGAACAAAACCGTCTCGACAAACTTAAAAGCGATTTGCAGGCAAGTTCCCAAAGGTTGGCAGAACTAGAAAGCCTGATGGCAGCCAAAGACGCCAGTATGAGAAAATTAAAAGAAACACTTTCAAAAGCCTTGAACAGTTTTGAAGGGAAAGGCCTGACGGTGCAGCAAAAAAATGGGAAAGTCTATGTTTCGATGGAGAACAAATTATTATTCAGTTCCGGAAGCTGGGCAGTAGGTTCCGAAGGAAGAAGAGCCGTGGTGGAAGTGGGGAAAGTCCTTGCCGCCAATCCGGATATCGCCGTACTGATAGAAGGACACACCGATGACGATGCGTACGGAGGTTCAGGCCCGATTGCAGACAACTGGGATTTGTCGACCAAAAGAGCTACGGTAATCGTCAATATTTTGGGAGAAAACAAAGGCATCAACCGACAAAACCTGACGGCTGCCGGAAGAAGCGAATATGCGCCATTAGCCAGCAATTCGACTGCGGATGGCAAAGCTAAAAACAGACGTATCGAAATCATACTGACACCAAAACTGGATGAGATTTCAAAGATGCTCAATCAATTGTAGTTCACAAATCAAATAAAAAAAAGGTTCGGAAATTTTCCGAACCTTTTTTTTATTTATAGAATTTGATAGGATTATTTCACCGATAATTTTGAACTGAGCGTTACTCCTTTAGCATCTTTTATAGAAACAAAATATAATCCGCTTTGCAATGAAGTAATAGAAATAGCATCACTTCCGGCACTTAAATGTTGTTGTGATAATGTTTTTCCGGAGACATCTGCTATCGTTACAATGGCAGGAAATTGCAACGATGGCGTTTTAACAAAAACTTCCGTATTAGCGGGGTTCGGATAAAGACTAATACCGCCTTTTTCAAAGGTATTGTTGCTGAGGGAACTGTCTACAATTTTATAGATAATTCCAAGTCCGGCAGCCCCTACATATAGTTCACCATTCAAGTCTTCACCAAAAGTGGTAAAGTTGGCGCCTGAATACGCAGCTGTCCATGTGAAGGTATTGGTTGCGGTATTTAAAAAACCAATTTTATTACTGCAGTAATCGGCAAAGAAATAATGGTTTAAAAAGTTGGGAAAATTAGAACCGGTATATACGTAACCGCCGGTAATAGAGCAAGTTCCGCCAGAATGGGTATACTGTGCTACAGGAAAAGTATAGGTTGTGCCTATCATAGCGCATCCTCCTGTGTAAACACTATTTCCTTCATAACATCTCCAACCGAAATTAAGACCAGGTGTTGGAACGACATGATTAATTTCTTCAATCTGGTTCTGACCTACATCAGCAATCCACAAATCTCCGTTGGAACGGTCGAAATTGTATTTCCATGGATTGCGCAAACCAATCGCATAAATTTCATCATTTCCGGCGACGGCACCTGCATAAGGATTCGTCGGTGGAATGCCATATGGAGAAGCGGAATCGACATCGATACGCAACAGTTTACCTAGATTTTCATTGATGTTCTGTGCTCTACCTTCAGGATCGCCTTGACTACCACCATCTCCCATTCCGATATATAAATAGCCATCAGGGCCGAATTTGATACTGCCTCCATTATGATTGGAATAGGGTTGAGTAATGGTTAATAGTATAGTCGCTGAGGAAGCGTTAGCAATATCAGGATTTGCAGAAACAGTGTAGCGGGCAATAACTGTATTTCCAGCGGTATTAGTATAATTTACATAGAAATAGCCGTTGCTCGCATAGTTGGGATGAAAGGCCAGTCCGAGCAATCCTCGCTCTCCACCAGTTGATATCGTAGAGGTGGTTAACGTTAGGAAATTTGTAGGATTGATGGAGCCGCCCGAATTTACGATACGTATCGCTCCGCTTTGTTGCACCACAAATAAGCGGGTATCATTAACAGGATGTGTAATTTCAGCCAGACCACTAAACCCTGTAGCAAACGGTGTTAGTCCAATAGTCTGCGAAAAGGTAGCCAACGAAATCAGTGTCATTAAAAATGTAAAAATTTGCTTCATTGTATTGAATTTTAAAATTTTGAATTGTAAATATAGTCAAAACAAACTACAACAGTCAACCACTTAATACTGAATTAATTATATAATTCACACGTCTAGAAATCAAATTCTTCAATGGTTGAGGTGCTTTCGGAGGCAGGATCTTCCGGTATCATTTTAATGTACGAACGCGCATTACCAGTGATCATTATTGGCAGCACATTAACGGTATCGTAGGTTGTAATCATGCCCCGCCGAAGCATGATGCTTTTCAACATGGTTTCGCGGGCAACCGCATAAGGTTTTAAGTTTCCGTGAGGATTGAACTGGTACATAAAATGGCGTGGGCTTGGGATAATATTAGCCAGATACAAGCACTCATTCAGTGTGAGTTCATACGGTCTTTTTTGGAAATAAAAATTAGCCGCTTCTCCAATTCCATAAACATTAGGACCCCACTCGATGATGTTGAAATACACTTCTAACATCCGTTCTTTACTGACGATGTGATTGTTTTCAAGGATATAAACCAACAGGATTTCTTCAAGTTTTCTGGACAATGTTTTTTCCCGCGTTAAAAAAGCATTCTTGATCAATTGCATGCTGATGGTGCTTCCACCGCGTGAGAATTTTTTCGTCCGGATATTCTTTACAATCGACTGCTTGAACGCTTCTTTGATAAATCCTTTGTGAGAAAAGAACGTCGGGTCTTCCGTCGTCAGCACACATTTCCGTAAAAGAGGAGACATTTCCGATAATGGTGTGTAATTAGGATTGCGTGGACCAACGATAATTGCCCGTTGTGGAATATTATTGATAATGGCATGATACACAAATTCCCCATTGAGTTTGCCTAGGTTGGCCTCCCCATACTTAGTAATAACGAGGTTTTCTTTATTGAGTTCGCTTTCAAAAACCAACGCATTAGGTTTGTTTTTGTTGAAAACGAAGTGGAGGCGGTAATCAAAATTTCCAGTCGCTTCCATGCCTTCAAAATGCCTGAACAAACCTTCGGGCAACGAAGAAATAAAATTCTGCGCTTTCATTTTTGGAATAACAATTTTCAACGTATAAACCTTATCCGTTTCATTGTCATAAGAAACATACGGGTGAAATTTCATTTGATTCAGAAGCACCGAAGAAGTACTATCTACGGCAATCGCATGCTCACTAAACACCAACCGATAATCGAAACGGGCTTTTTTAATGATGACGTCTTTGCTGGCAATTTTGGGATGATTGACCGTAAAATTAGTAATCGACGTAAATCCATCCACATGCAATTGATTGCCACTCATTTCAATATTGGAAACGTTGAGGCGAATAGAATCGAAACTCGACTTGATGTTGTAACGTTCATCGAAATAAGGCACTTTGATTTTTCCGGTATCGATGTTGAAAAAACGTAGATCTGTCTTTTTGTTTCTCGGATCGGCAAAACCTTTGATTTTCCAGCGTTGGGTAAATGTATTGGTTTGTACCTGAATCGCGGATTCCATTTGCTTGTCTGCCAGTACCAAATTATCGAGACGCAGTGTGGCTTTTTTGCCCATATCGTTCATGCGTAATGAAAGATTTTCGAGATGCATGTCAGTTGGTATCAGGTTCAAAGCCCGATTGAGAAGCCGGTAGGCCAATTTGGCATAATTCGGTTTTTCTCCGGTATCGATAGTGTCTTTTTTAGGAAGAAAAGCATCAAAATTACGCCCGTTTTTATCCCGAACCAATTGCATAAAACCGTTTTTTGCTTCAAGACTTCCGAGTTGGAAATCACCGGTAAACAAATGCCAGAAATTAACTTTTGTTCTCATGGTCTGCACCCGGAGCAAGGTGTCAGCATTTTTAGGAACGAGCAGGATATCTTCCATGACAACACCATTGAAACCTTCAAACTGCGCTTTTTTGATAGAGAAATTACTATTGTAATCGCGCTCCATCGTGTGCGAAATATGGACAATAGCTTTTTGTAAAAGAGCATTCCGGAAAGCAAAAATGGCAACGATAGCCAAAACAAAAAACACACTGAAGAGGGTAACGGCCAGTCGTATTTTTTGTTTGTTGGTTTTCATTTTGATGGATTTTAAAGGAGTTGTGTATTTAACCGAATAGCTCTGTAGCGACATCTTCGATTTTTGAAACAAGCCGAATTTTTATTAACGTATTTTTTAACGAAATCTTATTGTATTTTGAAACAAAAATGGTAGAAAACCCTAATTTTTCTGCCTCCTGAATTCTTTGGTCGACCCGATTGACAGGGCGTATTTCGCCGGAAAGCCCGACTTCGCCCGCGAAACAAAAACCTTCTCCAATCGGAATGTCCTCATTAGAAGATAAAATCGCAGCGACCACCGCCAAATCGATTGCCGGATCTTCGATCGAAATCCCACCGGTAATATTTAGGAATACGTCTTTAGTTCCCAAACGGAAACCGGCACGTTTCTCCAATACCGCCAGGATCATGTTGAGTCGTTTGGCATTATAGCCCGTCGTACTTCTTTGCGGTGTGCCATATACTGCGGTACTGACCAGTGCTTGTATTTCGATCATCAATGGGCGCATGCCTTCCAAAGTAGCAGCGATGGCAGTTCCGGAAAGTGAAATATCTTTATGTGAAATCAGGATTTCCGATGGGTTGGAAACCTCGCGTAATCCGCTCCCCAACATTTCATAGATTCCCAATTCGGACGTCGATCCAAAACGGTTTTTCAAGGAACGCAAGATGCGGTACACATGATTGCGATCGCCTTCGAACTGCAAAACGGTATCAACCATGTGCTCAAGGATTTTCGGTCCTGCTATCGTGCCGTCTTTGGTAATATGGCCAATCAGGATGACGGGGATATTAGTTTCTTTGGCGAATTTGATTAGCTCTGCGGTAGTTTCTCGAATCTGGGAAATACTTCCTGGCGACGCTTCGATATATTCGGTATGCAAAGTCTGGATCGAATCGATGATGACGATTTCCGGTTCGATTTCCTCAATCTGTCGGAAGATATTCTGTGTTTTAGTTTCAGTTAAAATATAACAATTGTCGCCGTTCGGGGTAATGCGTTCCGCCCGCATTTTGATTTGTTTCTGGCTTTCTTCCCCAGAAACGTAAAGTGTTTTGTACGGTAATTTTAGTGAAATCTGCAGCAATAATGTACTCTTTCCAATTCCAGGTTCACCGCCCAAAAGAATCAGAGAACCGGGAACTATTCCGCCGCCCAATACCCGATTGAGCTCCCCATCGAGAGTGTTCATACGGACTTCCTGCGCCGTATCAATTTCGGTTATCTTTAAAGGTTTTGAAAGTTTTTTGGTTGCGGAAGGTTCTGTTTTCCAGGCAGATTTTTCTTCTTTCTGGATGATTTCTTCCGCAATAGTATTCCATTCTTTGCAGGCATTGCACTGGCCTTGCCATTTGGCGTATTGCGTGCCGCAGTTCTGGCAAAAGAAAGACGTTTTTATTTTCGACATTTGTGGCGTTTACTGTTTCTTTAATTCATCGGCTTTATTCAGCATCATATCTTTGGTCAATTCTCCGATTTCTTCTTTTTGAAAGGCATTCTGGTAAGCTTTGACCGCTTTTTTGTAATCACCAGTTTTCTCATACATCATTGCCATATGGTAATCGCTCAGCATCGACTTTGGATATTGTTTTCTGGAGAGATTAGCTAATTTATCGAATTCATCATACGCTTTGTTTTTGAGTATCGCAGCTTCAATGGCTTTGAAATCATTGAGACGAATGGGCATTTTGATGTTGAGTGATTTTTCGAGTACCGTATATTTATTGATAAGGTAATCTACATAACCCGAAGGAAGTGTGGCGATTTTTTCATTAAATTCTGCCATCGAAATTGGCTGGTAAACAGAAAAGAATTGGTATAAAGCATTTGGTATCGCGTGGAGTACCAGTGAATAATGCGAAGCTCCTCTGAAATCATCGAACAGGTAATTGAAAGAAGGTTTCTTGATTCCCTTCAAACCTTTGTCTAAATCTCTGATACGCGCCTGCATTTTTTTGACATCGCCATCGGCAGTCGCCTGATAATAGAAAACGGGTTGTGTCAGCACATTAATCCGGTCCGGAATATTTTCCTCCATTCCTTTGGCCAATTCGGGGCTCAGTGAAATGTAAGCATCAAATAATGGTTTCTCCTTATAGAGATAAAAATTTAAAAAACCTGCGGTGATATCATGGCCGGCAATGATTTTGAAGGGAGCGACTCGGTATTTTTTCTGCATATAGTTGACAAGCTCCATTCCGATAAATTCGAAAAAGCTATTGCCTTTTTCATCGGGCAGCCCTGTTGTTTCGTCGATGGTACAGTCGGTTTGTCGTTCATTATTTTTATTTTGGTTGACGCCGACAATAATGACTTCCGGCAAATCGTCCCAATACGCACCATAATTTAAGGCACCTTGAAAAGGATCAAACAAATAATCGCCATCAAGCAAAATCAGCAACGGGTATTTTTTGTCGGGATTCTTCAAATAGGAAGCAGGCAAGCCAATGGTAATTTCTCTATTTTCATTGAGTTTTGGTGAAAAAACTTCTTCGGTAATTTTCTGGGAATAGCTGTTGACTGCCCCTACAATCAACAATACTAGAAATATTTTTTTCATGCTTTTTTGGTTGGTTATTGATAGCTGTAAAAACGGACTACCAATATAGGAATTATTTACTTCGATTAAAAACCGGAAGAAATAAAAAAGAAAGCAATCCTAGGGCAAGCACTACGAGCATTTGAGAAGTCCATACGATCCAACCAAAGGCATTTCCTGTAGTTTCGGCAATCGAATAAAAAAGCAGTATTTTAGAAATCAAAAACGGATACGAACCAAAGCCGCTGTTCGTGAATGCAATGGCGATACTTCCGACAACAAAGGAGGTC
>JBBRXW010000004.1:0-22029 GCA_038238295.1 Flavobacteriales bacterium
GAGCATCTTCACTAGGATCGAGGACAAAAGTCTGGATATCCCATTTTCGGGTTTCCGCTAGCAGCATTTTGCCTAATTGTCCACCACCGAGTATGCCTAATTTAAAATCGGAAGAGAAATACGTCATTCGTTGTAGTTATTGTTTTTTAATCGTCTCAAGCAGTCGATGTGCTCGTGCCATTATGTTGTTGTTGTGTGCACAAAGATACTTTTTCAAATGCTAACGGACAATCGATAACCGACAATTTATCGATATTTTAAAATGAATAATGTAGCGCAATGGTAGCGTAATAATTTATCGGAAGCCCGGGATAATAATAGCGAGGATGTCCATTTGGCGGCGTAACTGCGTTGGGTAAAATTAATGAAGCATAGTGTTCGTTGGTGATGTTGTTGATTCCAAACGCCAGATGCGATTCGAGTTGTTTCAGGATTTCAAAACGATAACCGGTTTTGACATTAAGTGTTTTGTAGGCATCGGCATCAACGGAATTGGAATCATTGAGCGGAATTTTATCTACATATAAAAAATCGGCTGATACATACCAGCGCGATATAATGATCGTAATTCCTGCATTGGCTTTATTGGCGGGAACTCCGGTGAGTTTATTTCCAGAGAAATCATTGCCGCTGTCGACAAAATCCTTGAATTCGTATTTGCCGGTTGCACCCGAGAAAAAGCTATACACCGAAAAATCCTTATCGATTTGCCATTGATGATTGACCAATAACTCGATGCCTTGATGTAGTGTTTCTCCGGCATTGATACCAACATATTGATCGTCATCAATTCTTTTCGCGACTAATAAATCCATGATTTGCATGCGGTAAGCAGCGATTTCGGCATACAATGTTTTATTAAAAAAGTACAGTTTTCCGCCAATTTCATAATTGTACCCACTTTCCGGTTTGATGGTGGCGTTGATTGTTCCGCTTGCTGTCAAAGTTTCGCTGACACTCGGGAGCGAATAGCCTCGACTTGCTGAAATGTAGATGGTTTTAAACAAATCTGGATGAAATAAAAGCGATACTTGGGGCGACCAAATCGCATCATAGCTGTATTTTTCTGAGGAACTGTTTTCGGATGGAAAAGTAGTTGCTAATGTGAAATGTGTTTTATTGCCATTGATGCCTGCTTGCACTTCTATTTTTTTGGAAAGTAACAAACGCAACTGTGCAAATCCGTTGTAGAAATTTCGTTTTTGTGTTGTTCCTGTCAGCTGATTTCCTTCGAGACTTCCTTCGCCGTTATTACTTTGGTATAAATTCGTTATCGTTTTGCCTTTGTAATTATCGTTGAAATATTCGGCACCTACAATCCAATCTGCCAGAATTCCGATTTTAAAATTCCCCGAAAACTGCGTTCGGGCACCGGTTGCAAACGTATATTGGCGCAGGATATCGAAAGGCCGCGTTTCATAATTGTCTTTGTAATTGAGAAAAACTGAAGTAGCATTCTTGATTTTTCCGATTTTAAAATCATAACCCAATCCACCTAAAACCGAATGGTATTGTTTATATCCTTTCGATGCATTCCAGGTAAAAGCGGCTGCTCTTGGGTTGTCATCAAATGTCTTTCTGTCGATAGAACTCGGGATAAAAGCTTTCAGATCCGTGTAATTGCTGAAGTAGGTCAGTTTGCTTTCCGGTTTCCGGAACACTTCTCCTGCGACCGTGATACCGTCCCGAAGGTACGCGCTGTTGTGGCGCCAGCCGTCAGTTTCGAGGTGATGATAACTGATGTTTAGGCTAGCTGTCTTTCGATCCAAGCTATAGTGAAGGTTGTTTTTCATCAAGCCAAACGAACCATGCACCGAATTGAAACCTATCTTTTGCCCTAGAGTTCCGGAAAGTTTTGGCGCAATCAATATCGCTCCGCCTAAACCTGCTCCGTAAACACTCGACAACGGTCCTTTGATGATTTCTACCTGTTGGATATTTTCGACATCAATGTCTTCGATGGTGGTTTCGCTGTCGCCGGATGTCAATGGAATGCTGCCATAAAATGCTCGGATTTTATTGGTTCCATACGGTGTCCGCGCCCCGATGCCCCGTATCGAAATCCGGTTGGTCGTGATATTGGCCGATTGCATCAGAACCCCGGGTATCCTATTCACGGCAGTGCTGATGTCGCTGTTATTGTTGCGTGTCAAATCGTTTTTGGATAAAATACCAATCGCCGCCGGAGCATGAAGCAAACTGTCGTTGATGTGAAATGAACTGATGTAAACGGGTTGCAAAGGCGTAATTTTTAGCGTATCGGAAATCTTTTGCGGCACTTGTCCGAACAGTAAATGAAAAGAAAAAAACAACAGTACGGTAGTATATTTTGGACTCATCTGACTTGTTTTGTTTGCTTAAAGAGACTAGATAATTGGTGTCGAATTTAGTTCAAATTTTTCAATACTTCCCTCGCAGCAGCTTTATAGCCCGCTGATTGCGCATAGTAATCTTTATCGATGATGTTGCGAAGTTCTTCTTTGAGCCAGTCGTGTTCTTTTGCAAAATGGGCGAGCGTATACATCGCGTACGCTTTCGGCGCGACTTTGATAGCACCGATCAGCCAGTCAAGACAAATGGCAATTAATTTCTCCTTTTGATTTTCGGACAGCGCAATAGTTTTTGATGTACCGATGAAATAAACGACCCTCGACATGCCGCGAATAGCCGATTCGTGCTTGTATTTTGGAATCGCGTCACAAATCCTTTCGAAATACGGCAGCAGCAATTCTGGATTTCTTTCCGCTAAAAGCTCCATAATCCAAATGGCTTTATAATGAAATTTATTCGTAAGATCGAGCCCGATTGCCGCCAGTTCCTGCTGATGCTCCGGATGCTTCAAAACGAAATCCGTTAGGCGATGCCTGCTGAGTGAACCCGCATTGCTATTTTTAATAGTATCAGAAAAGGACGTTTTCATGTCGTAAATATATCAAATTTGCAAAAAAGTCAAAATACTTGCTACTGATACTCAATACTTGTGTAAATTTGCACCTTATTCAAAATTTAGAAAATGATACAACTCCACGATAAGCAATTTGTTCCGTTCATTGCGGCGGAAGAAATCGATTTTGCGATTGCCAACATGGCCAAACAAATGGACGATGATTTTTTCGATGACGTACCTGTTTTCATCGGCGTTCTCAATGGTGCCTTTATGGTGATGTCGGATTTGATGAAACATTACCGTGGCATGTGCGAAGTGAGTTTCGTAAAGATGGCTTCGTATGAAGGGACACAATCCACCAATGCCGTCAAACAACTCATTGGGATCAATCACAATCTTGAAGGCAAAACCGTTGTCGTGGTAGAAGATATCGTCGATACCGGAAATACCCTCGAAGAATTAAAAGCTATTTTCAAGGAACAAAAAGTAAAGCATTTCAAAATCGCGACCTTGTTTTTGAAACCTGATTCCTATAAAAAAGACATCAAAATCGATTATGTAGGCATCCGAATTCCGGACAAATTCATCGTCGGTTATGGCCTCGATTACGATGGATTGGGTAGAAACCTACGTGACATATACCAACTCGCAGAATAGCGTTACATTCTAAACCTCAAAATCTAATATTTTCATCAATGATTAATATCGTTCTTTTCGGAAAACCTGGTGCTGGCAAAGGCACACAGGCGGAATTTTTAAAAGGAAAATACAATCTGACGCATTTATCTACTGGAGATATTTTCAGATACAACATAAAAAACGGAACGGAGTTGGGCATGCTCGCCAAAACCTATATCGATAGAGGCGATTTGGTTCCCGATTCTGTGACCATTCAAATGTTGCAAAGCGAAGTCGATAAAAACCCGCAATCCAGTGGTTTTCTTTTCGACGGTTTCCCAAGAACCATCGCTCAGGCGGAAGCTTTAGACGCATTTTTGGTGGCTAAAAATCAAAATATTACCGCGACAATTGCGCTCGATGCTGATGATGAAATATTAGTGCAGCGTTTGCTCGAAAGAGGAAAAACCTCAGGCAGACCCGATGATCAGGACGAAGAGAAGATCAGAAATCGCTATCAGGAATACAACGAAAAGACCGCCCCGCTGATGCAGTATTACAAAGCACAGGCGAAATACCACGCCGTCAATGGCATTGGCGCGATTGAGGAAATCACGCAGCGTTTGAGTAGCGTTATCGATAGCCTTTAGGAGCTGTTCCCGCTATTCGTTGCAATCTGTCATTGCGAGCGAAGCAAAGCTGTTACTGATGGTTCGTTCCCTCGCAATGACAGGATTTTCACTTCTATCGGGGCTAATGAAGGCTCCGGAAGTTTTTAATACAAATCAAATGACCACATTTTGGAAATACTTATAATACTTTTTCTGATTCTCCTCAACGGTGTCTTCTCGATGTCCGAGATCGCGTTGATTTCTGCGCGCAAAAGCCGTTTGGAAACTGCCGCTAAAAAAGGACAAAAGAATGCGAAGGCCGCCCTCGATCTGGTCAATGCACCGAACAAATTACTATCGACAGTACAAATTGGAATAACACTAATCAGCATCCTGACTGGAATTTATTCCGGCGATAAAATTACGACCAACGTACAAACTTTTATCGAAGGCTTTTCTGCTTTAAAACCTTACGGGCATTCCATAGCAGTGGGAGTGGTGGTGGTTATTCTAACTTTCTTTTCATTGGTTCTGGGAGAATTGCTTCCCAAACGAATCGGATTAAATTATCCTGAAACGATTGCCAAATCGATGGCGCTTCCAATGAAAGTCATTTCGCAGATTACCGCGCCTTTTATTTGGTTGCTGACCATATCCACCGATGGTTTGCTGAATATCTTAAATATCAAGCCGACCGCCGATGGAAAAGTCACCGAAGATGAAATCAAAGCGATTATTAAAGAAGGTACTGAAGTCGGGGAAGTACAGGAAATCGAACAAGATATTGTGGAGCGCGTGTTTCATATCGGCGATCGAAAAGTCAATTCACTGATGACCCACCGAAGCGCCACCGTATATCTTTCACTGTTGGATACCGTAGAAGAACTGAAAGGAAAAGTGCTCGGCGAATTGCATTCGGTTTATCCCGTATGCAGCGAAAACCTCGATGAGATGATTGGTGTCGTGTTGCTAAAAGATTTGTTTGCCAGTTTTGAAAAGGGCAACTTCAAATTGAAATCGATTACCAAAGAGCCTGTGTATCTGATCGAACAAACGTCGGCCTACAAAGCGTTGGAAAATTTCAAGAAATCGAAAGTACATTATGCTTTTGTAATGGATGAATTTGGTGTTTTTCAGGGCATCATTACTCTAAATGATATCCTGGAGGCCTTGGTAGGCGATGCCGCAGATTTTGATGACGACGAATACCAACTGGTGGCGAACGAAGACGGAACCTGGTTGGTGGATGGACAATATTCGCTGCACGACTTCCTGACCTATTTTGATCTCGATGAGTTGACTACCGATTATGAAGTGACCACTGTAAGCGGGCTGATCATTACAGAATTGGGCAGTATTCCCAAAACAGGCGAAAAAATGTTCTGGCAAAAATTTGAATTGGAAGTCCGAGAAATGGATGGCGTGAAGATAGAGAAAGTACGAATGAAAACGATCGAGCGATCGAAATAGGCGCAACGTTCAAGGTGCAAGTTCTACCGTAAAATTTCAGAACTGCACTCTAAACCGTAAGCCCTGAATCAAAAGAAAATGACTGAAGGAAATTTTGTAGACTACGTAAAAATATTTGTATCGTCCGGTAAAGGCGGTAAAGGATCGACGCACTTGCACCGGGAAAAGTTCATTGAAAAAGGCGGACCAGATGGAGGTGATGGTGGTCGGGGTGGACATGTTTATTTAGTCGGCAACAAAGGATTATGGACGTTGTTTCACCTCAAGTTTGCGCGTCACGTTAAAGCGGGACACGGCGGAGATGGTGGCGGAGACCGGAGTACGGGAGCTGACGGCGATGATAAATATATTGAAGTCCCTTTAGGAACCGTGGTCCGCGATAAAGAAACCGATGAGATTTTATTCGAAATCACAGAAGATGGCGAAAAAAGAATTCTGATACAAGGCGGAAAAGGCGGATTGGGCAACTGGCATTTTAGAAGTTCAACGAACCAAACACCACGTTATGCACAACCCGGTTTGCCCGGTTTGGAAATGGATGTAGTGTTAGAATTGAAAGTCCTTGCCGATGTTGGTTTGGTTGGGTTCCCCAATGCTGGAAAATCGACCTTATTGTCGGTATTGACATCAGCTAAACCAAAGATAGCCGATTATCCGTTTACGACATTGAAACCGAATTTAGGAATTGTGGCGTACCGTGATTTTCAATCTTTTGTGATTGCCGATATTCCTGGAATTATTGAAGGCGCAGCGGAAGGTAAAGGCTTAGGGCATTACTTTTTGCGTCACATCGAACGCAACTCGACGTTGTTATTTTTGGTGCCTGTCGATACGCCGGACATCAAAGCGGAGTATGATATTTTGGTCAATGAATTGACGAAATACAATCCCGAAATGTTGGATAAGGAGCGAATGCTGGTGATTTCGAAATGTGATATGCTTGATGATGAATTGAAGGCAGAATTGAAAATCCAGTTGGACAAAGATTTCAAGAACATTCCCTATCTATTTATTTCTTCGGTGGCGCAGCAAGGGTTGACAGAACTAAAAGACAAATTGTGGAGCATGTTGAATGACTAGTTGCTTCCTTTATAATTGAGAATTAAGCACTTCGATTGAGGTGCTTTTTTTATACGGCCTACTGCGATAGGGATGGAAGTGGCATCCTTTTGCGCCGGTTTCCGAAGCAAAAGATAGAGCGCACAGCCCGGCCATTCGCCAAAAGAAAAAGCATTAAAAAACCCGCCACAACGTTGTAGTTTTCATGATGTTGCATTAGGAATTTGATAAAAAGACTTATATTCGCAGGCACGATTTGAGATTAGTCCCGTCGCGGTGTAACAAATGCCAGCAAAGGCAGACTACTATCTCAATTTACTAACTAAATTCAATTATTTATCAATGAAAAAAATTATTTTATCCCTGATTGTCGGGATCATGCTTTTGCCAATGAGCGTAAAGGCCGACGAAGGAATGTGGTTTTTGATGTTTATCGAACGTCTGAACCATAGAGACATGCAGAAAATGGGATTGCAACTGACGGCTGATGAGATTTATAGTGTGAATCATCACAGTTTGAAAGACGCGGTAGTCCAGTTTAATGGAGGCTGTACGGCCGAATTGATTTCGAAAGACGGATTGGTGCTGACCAACCACCACTGTGGTTATGATGCTATTGCCGAATTATCGACCGCTGACAAAAATTACTTAAAAGATGGCTATTGGGCGGAAAACCGTAAGGCTGAAAAGAAACCTTCTAGTTTGTATGTGCGTTTCTTCGTCAGAATGGATGATGTATCGAAAAGAATTTTATCCAAACTTGACAGTAAAATGTCGGAAGCGGACAGAGAAAAAGCAGTGAATCAAGAAATTGCAGCCATTGAAAAAGAAAACAATGAAGGCGGAAAATATACCGTTTCGGTACGTTCTTTTTTTCAGGGAAATGAATACTACTATTTCGTTTACCAGGATTATAAAGATGTTCGTTTGGTTGGAGTGCCACCGGAAAGTTTAGGAAAATTCGGTGGAGATACCGACAACTGGGAATGGCCACGTCATACCGCAGATTTCTCGATGTTTAGAGTTTATGCTGACAAAGATGGTAATCCAGCGGAGTATTCAGAAACCAATGTGCCACTAAACCCGAAACATTATTTACCTGTTAATTTAGGCGGTGTAAAAGAAGGTGATTTCGCGATGATCTTAGGTTATCCTGGAAGAACTAATCGATGGATGCCGGCCAGTGGAATCGAGCAAAACGTAAAGTATTCTTATCCAGCTTGGGTTGAGGGCGCTAAAACTGGAATGGATAATATGAAGAAATATATGGACAAAAGCGATGCGATGCGATTGCTGTATGCCTCTAAATATGCCGGTACAGCCAACTACTGGAAAAACCGTCAGGGAATGATTGATGCATTGACGAAGGCCGGAACTGCAAAAGCGAAAGCAGCACAGGAAGCTAAATTTGACGCTTGGGCGAATAAGCCGGAAAACAAAGCCAAGTACGGTTCAGTTATTACGAACATTAATAAATTTTACAGCCTGACCAATGAAAAAGCACGTCATGATAATTACTTGCAGCAATTGTTCCGTACGACTGCTTTCGGTACTATTGGACGAACTTTAGGAAAACAATTGGATACGTACGTGAAAGCCGATGCTAACAAGCGCAAAGACCTTGCTCCTGGAATCATTGAAGCGGCGGATGAAACGTATAAAGAATTCTATTTACAGGCTGAAAAAGATTTGCTTTCGGCACAATTGAATCTCTATGCGACAAAAGTTACCGGGTATAAAATTGCTCCTATGGTAGCTGAAATCGGCGCGTCTAACGGGAATAATTTTGATAAATATGTTGATGAAGCCGTTGATAAAAGCATCTTTGCTTCTAAAGACAAAATCAAAGCGTTCTTAGATGCTCCAAGCCAGGAAGTTTTAGACGCCGATCCAATCTACAGACTTTCGAACAACCTGATCGCACATTTCACTTCCAAATCGGAAGAAATTGGACTAGCCCAAAGCAACTATGCCACTGCGTTCCGTTTGCTGGTAGAAGGTTTGCGCGAATCTAAAATTGGGACGATCAAATATCCCGATGCGAATTCTACGTTGCGCTTGACCTACGGAAAAGTACGTGCTTTACCTGCTGACAAACGTAATGATGCTACGATTAATAACTATACTACTATGGACGGTATGGTAAAAAAATACAAAAAAGGCGATGAAGAGTTTGATATGCCGACGCGAGTAATTGATTTGAACAAAAGAAAAGACTATGGTCGTTTTGCTGATAAAGACGGATCGATGCACGTTAATTTCCTTACCGATAATGATATTACAGGAGGAAATTCAGGGTCACCGGTTTTGAACGGTAAAGGCGAATTGATTGGAATTGCTTTTGATGGTAACATCGAAGCGATGGCAGGCGACGTGATCTTTGATAACAAATTGCAACGCACCATCAATGTGGATATCCGATATGTGTTATGGGTAATCGAGAAGTTCTCGGGAGCCAAACACATTGTAGATGAAATGACTTTGGTGAAATAAGATACATTCTACTTAAATAAAAAATCCGTCTCGTTAGATTAATGAGACGGATTTTTTTTGAGATTTTTGAAAGATTCATCAATTAAAATAAATTGTTCTTTCTTTTTAATGAAGGAGTTTCTTAGTCAATACCATTCCGTTTTCTAATTTAATTTTAGCGAGATATACACCGTTGGCAAAATTAAATTCAGCTTTAAATATTCCGCTCTTATCTTTCGGCGTGTAGGTTTTAATCCATTTTCCCGAAACATCATACACCTCAATGCTTTGGATAGGCTGCGTGCTTTCCGCATGCAATTGATGGTTGGAGACGAAAGCGATTACCCCCTGATCGGCATTAAAATCCGGATTGTGTAAAGCAGCATCAGTATAACGCAACACAAAGCGATCGTTACATATTCCTGGAGCAGCAACAAACTGATACGGGCTTTGTTTTAAGTCATGAATGATGTTCAAAGATTTGTCTTCTATATAGATATTATGGTTTTCAAACAAACCGTCTACTGCGTCGAGTCCAAAGGAATAGGTGTCTTGTACGTTCGATTTAAAACCTAAAGTTACCTGATCGTCTTCATCAAAAGGCAATGGTCGTCCTTGAATAATTAATTTACGGTTTGGAATCACAGAATACAACAGCATTCCTGATTCATCTATAGGAACTCCATCGTACATTCGATCATACTCTAAAGTAGCATCAGCTAAATAGCCTACAAGAATCTGGCTGAACTTACCACTACTGCTAATCAAATCGAGCCAAATGCGGTGCTTGTCTGCAGCTACATTTGGAGAATGGTGATGGGCAGATGGAATGGAATTTCTGAAAAATTGATTATTATTACCCGCGACACGCATCGAGTTATTGAAAGTTACTGTAGCACCAGTGGCGGCAGTTCCCGTACTTTTGGTAAAGAATCCCTGCCCAGTTGCGATATATCCGTTTGGCGTTACGCCTCCCGTACCCGCCTGAATTCCTCTTGCACCTGCGGCACCCAAACTATTCCATGCCGCATAATCGTTATTATCATAGTTTAGAGCGAATGTACCATAAAATGGATTGGGATTGCCTACGTTAATTGGCGAATTATGTGTCCAAAAATAAATAGTTCCATCAATAATCGGGGTATTCGCCGCATTAGTTAAGAATGCCTGAGCATCAAGTGCAGACGGATATGGATTTCCTAATAAATTGTATTTATCATCGTTGACACCCAAAGCAAGCGCTCCATGATATATAGGACTGGATATGACTCCGTTGTTCGGGACTCCAACAAGATTCGCGGTGTAGGTTACTTTTGTCGCCGGATTGAACGAGAACGTTGAAGGGGCTCTCACGATATACCCTTTAATAGGATTCATAATAGTTGCGGCAGACTCCTGTGCCCAGTTCCCGCCTGCATTGGCAATTGTTGGTGTCCAACTGTAAAACTTATCAGACAATGTTTCCGGAGATAATCCTCCTGGAAAAACACCAAGGGTGAAATTGGAAGCCAAAGTAACCGGGCATCCCCAATAGGTATAATCAAAACGGTACATTGGTTGGGTGATGCGTTCAAAAGTGACCGTACCTGAATTGGTTGCCGCATCATTGATTTGTAATAAACTGGCATTGTTATTAAACTTTAATGTCCCTGGTGCAGTAACCGTCAAACCATTTACTAAAGTCATTGTATCAGGATTGCTGATTATGACATTCCCGCCCGTTACCGAACAACTACAGCCGCTCAAATTTCCTGATGACGTATAATTCCCGGTAAAACTTAAACTCGTATTTCCCGTAGGAGCTGATGGACTCCAGCTTGCTCCGTTCCAAGTGGAAGCGGACATGTTAATAGTTCCTGTGCTTGTCGAGGCACAGCCTGTTACTGTAATTGTTGAGGAAGCGGTATAAGTACGCGAAACGGAAGGTTTAGCATATACCGTTGCCAGATTTGTTTGAACCGCTGGGTTATAAGCAATTGTGGCGGCAGCATCAGTATATAATTCCGTAACTGGAGACCAGGTTATTGGATTGAAATAAGTAAGTGTAATTACAGGTTTATCAGGATCTGTCGTTCCAGTAGCAGCCGCGCACGATCCGCCGCCTGTTCTTGAATCTGTGCTGACAGTAGCTGGAGTACATAGTGTCACCTTACTAAAAGGGTTTAATCCATTTCCAGTTCCGGTGTGACAAATATTAACAACTATGTTAGAACTTCCATCCCATGTAAACGGAGTAGAAAAAGTATGCGTATTAAGTCCAACTACAGGTAATATACTAATACCATTATAAACCGTGGTAAAACCGGTAGTGATATACGTTGTGGTTAATACGGTAGCATTGGTTTGAGCCAAGCTAATATCATACGTTGGCATGGCAAAAGTCCCTGCTACAGTTACGTTATAAGCTAACGCAGTTATAGTACCACCATAAAAACCTGCAGCATTTAATTCTGCTTTAGTCATCAAGTATTGAATTCGTAATTGTGTACTCGATGCTTGACGGTATGGAGTATTGTTTACTGTAGCAACATTTGCATTCGCCGTACCTACAACCGCTGTTCCGATTGCCGGAGCTGCCGTAAAGGATTGGATGGTATTCGCGCACATTGTTACGGTACTTGGAGTCACAGTAATCGCAGCTGGAAGTGGGTTGACAGAGACAGTAATGTATTTGGTTTTTATACATCCTGAAAGACTGGTAGCTGTTATGGTATATGTCGTTGTAACTGTGGGAGTGGCTGTAACTGTAGCGCCTGTTGTGGCACTCAAACCGGTAGCCGGGCTCCAGCTGTAGGAATAAGTGACATCAGCACTACTTGCCGTGACGACGACATTACCTCCAGAACAAAAAGTTGCACTCGCCGGAGTTATGGTAACACTTGTTGGTGCAGTACCATTATATTCATCCGCTCCAATGTCGGGAGTTGAACCACTTCTTGCGGTAGCATCATAATCATCTACAACCGCAACAGGTGTTCCGCCAGATTCAATATCGCTGCAGCCGGAAGTAATATGTAAATCCGCAGTGGCGGTATTAGTAAAAGTTACTGGAATTGCAGTATAACTATTGGCATCGCCGGCAGAAACAGTTTGCCAAGATGTAAAAGTTTGATCGCTGCCATTATAACCTACAGTCGAAGCCACCGAAGAATTAAAGACATTATAATTTGAAGTAAAATTTGTAAAAGCACTGACAGATATCGCATAATTTTTAGCAGCGCTGGTTCTGTTCATTACAAAAATATTATTTTTAAGAACAACAGTTCCTGTTACATAAGTATATTGAAAGCCATTTGAAACTTGATTACCAGCGTGTGTTCCGGCAATATAGATACTGTTATAAAAATAATTTCTAGTTCCGGTTGCCCCTGCATCGAAAACTCCTATTGCTTGTACCGTATTGTTATTGGTAATCGAAATCATGTTGTTGGCAAAAGTCCAGTTTCCGCCGCCAGGAACAAAACCAATAACATAATTCAAACCTCCAGTGCTTGTGTTGGTCAAACCGTAAATTCTGTTTTTAGCAATTGTTCCTCCGGCAGCGCTATTGCCGGTTACAATAGCGGCTACATTGACATTAAAATTACCTAATGTAGTAGCATTAATTCCGGAAATAGTATTGCTGTTTATCGTAGAAGCCGAACCTGAAGATCCGTTGTAAATACCTACAATTCCTGTGGAGCTGGTGGTTGAAGTACTATTAATATTGGAAATAGTATTAGAGTTGATGCTGGAATTGGTTGTGCCACCCACTTCAATAACATGTATAGAGGAAAGCGTCGAGGTACTACTGGACGTCATTCCACTGATTGTATTTCCGGTTATGGTCGTAGATGTGGCTGGAGCTGAATTAACAGCAATACCGACAAAAGGCCCGTCATTCGCAGAAGATATAGTTGAAATAGGATTGTTTGTTATGGCAATTGTAGTTCCTCCAGTCACATTTATTGCAGTTACCGTTGAGCCTGCTGTTGCGGATGTTGAAGACAATCCTGATATTGTATTGGCATTTATAGTGGGCGTTGTCCCATTGGAAGAATTGATTGCTGTCACTGCTGCTCCAGTACTTGCTAATGTATTGATGGTATTATTTGAAATCGCCTTGCTTGCTGAGGCAGAGGAATCGTCGATGCCAATTATAATGCCTGAGGTAGCAGACAATCCTATAATGGTATTCGAACTGATGCTATGCCCTGAGGGGCAACTCGCCGTATTTGAAATATAAGTATGCGGAGAACTGCTGGCAAGTGCATGTGAAATACCACTGATATAATTAGAAGAAACTGAAATATTAGCTGTAGCACCGGCACCTGTATTGAGGATACCTCTCACTGCTCCGCTACTTGCAATGGCATAGGTGACTAAATTAGTTCCGTTACCTAAGCTGTTGTTAGTAATGTTAATCGGCCCGTTGATGGCAGCTGTATTGGTAATTGCTGTCAAAGTAGAGCCTGCTCCTGCAGCAAAGCGTATTCCCTTAATGATATTATAAGCGATACTTGTTGAAGTATTGATGCCAGAATTGCTTATACCAGTAAAAGAATTATTCGCTGAGGCATAGAAAGTGATGTTCTGAATTGTATTAGGAACACCCAATGCGCCGACTACTAAATTCCCGGTAGCGGAAGATGTAATTCCTATAAAAGTGCTTAAGATTGTTGAGGTTCCAATAACGTTCCCCAAAGAAATACTATTGGCAGCGGAACTTCCAATCGTGTTATTGGTAATTGTATAAGCAGCAGCAGGGCCGGCAACATTAATTCCGGTAAAATTAAAAGCTGAAGCGGCAATACCGCCAGTCGTGATCGCCTGAATTACATTGTTCTGAAGAGCCATATTCCCAGTTCCATTCACATTAATCCCGAAAACAGTTCCTCCGGCACCAGCGCCTGTAGTAGTAAAAGTGATGGGTGCCGCTGCCAAACCAATGGTATTCCCAGTTACATTTCCAATGTTTACCGTACCACCTCCCGTAACGTTGATCGCATTGAATACGGTGGCGAATCCGGCAGCAGAAGTTCGGTGCTGAATACCTGCAATTGTATTGTTCTGAATACTGGTTGGGGTAGCAGTTCCAACAGATATATTAATCGGATTGAAAACGGAAGAAGCAATCCCGACAAAATCATAGATTCCTGTACCAGAAAATGAACTGTATCCGATCGTGTTTCCAGTAATCACGTATCCGATTCCGGAAGCATTGGCGATTCTGATTCCGGAATGTGTTGTTCCGGTAGTCTGTGTTCTCGTTGCTGTTTGATAAAAACGATTGTTGGTAATAGAAACACTGTTTGAGTTGCTGATGAGATCAATTCCCGCCGAAGCTACAGCAGCACCAAAATAATCATAGATATTATTATTGTTGATTGTAATATTATCGTTGACTAATCCTGCTGTTCCTGTAAAACAGATTGCTTTCGATGGCAGATTAACACCAGCCGGACCGATATTACAATTCGAAATTGTGTTGTTATCATTACCTGCGATAGTTGAATTGGAACCGAACCAAATATCTCCGCCAGCTGTTCCTGCGGCCATAGTCGCCGAACCTAAGATCGTTGCATTAGTAATAAGATTATTGGTGGCATCGGTTTGAAATCGAATCGTGCAGGTTCCTGATGTATTCGATGTACTTGTATTACTAATCGTCAGGCTATTTCCTCCAGTGTTTAATCCGTCAACAGTTACAACGTCTGCACCATTAAAGTCAATTAAAGGTGTTCCCAAACCTCCCGTTCCGGTTCCTGTCACCGTTCTCGCGGCACAACCACCAGGTTGAATCAATAAAGAAGTCATTGAGGCATTATTATTTAATGTAGCGGTATTGGCACCTTCATTTATGTCATTTAAAATAGTAAGAGTTACTACCCCGGTATGTGTTCCGGCATTAATGGCTGTGAACGCAGCGCTCAGTGTAGCATAATTTCCTAACAATGTTCCACCAGTTGCGGTTAAAACTGCATTTCCGGGGATTAATTCTCCGGTAGTACTAATGCCAGCTCCGGGCAGGTAACCCTGAAAAGTAATTTGTGCCAATTGCCCTGCCGTCAACCCTGTATTTGAATTTCCAACAAATATTTTAGCACCCGTACAGCTATTGGTCCAACCGGTTATGGTCAGTACTTTTGCGGCAGTCCATCCGACAGCGTTACTGGCAGCGAAAGTCAGGGTATGGGTTCCAGTTCCAAGTGCAATCGTCGAATTGTCGGTAAGGGCCAAAGTTCCTACAGTACAGCTGTAGCCAGTTGTTGCTCCAGTACTTAAAGTCCCGGTATTTAGCGTTACATTACTGCTACTTCCAATGGCATTGGCGATGCCGAATTGCAATGTTCCTGAATTGATGGTGGTTGTACCCGTATACGTATTTGCAGCGGAAAAACGTACCAATCCGGAGTTAATTTTGCGGACGCCACCGGTACCTGAAATGGTGCCAGTAAAATTAACGCTTCCGCCTGCATTGAATTCGTCAAAAGTAACGATGTTGTTGTTTAAATTAACCGTGCCTGAATAAATATGCGTGTTCGAAGTGTTGAGTGCACCAATAGAGGCATTGCTAGAATTCGAAGGAACAGTAATGGCGTTGGCAACCGTTGTGGCTGTCGAGGCGTGGCTGATATATAATTTTGTAGTATTGACGGTTCCATTTCCAATCTGTATGCCGCCCTGAATAACGCCATTAGAATTCACCCAAAGTTCCCCTTCTTCTACGAAATAACCACCGGATAAAGAAGCAGCATTGTTATAATTGACTTCTACGATTGAATATTGTTTGAGGGTTAAAGACACCGATGCATTGCCTTCAGGATAACTGTTTAAAGTTACTTTTTTGCTGTTCGAACCATAAACACGAAAAGGGACATTGCCGCTATTATATATCGGACGATTGAAAGTGAATCCAGAATTCATGGGATTTATTTCAATAACCGTCGCGTTTTTTCCATGAAAGGGAAGATTGAAAACCTGACCATTATTAGGCGAGTAATTTTCCATCTTACCGTAAAAGTTAATTCCATTTTCGCTGCCGACAGGTCCGTCAGCATCAAATTGATTAAGTAGGACTGCAGGATTATAACTAGCAAAATAGGTAATGTTATTGACATCTTTCCAAGTGCCATAATCCAAGTACATGGTTATCTGTGAATTATTATTCTTCAACTGAATATTCAAATCAGTAGCCGAATTCCATGTGGCTGGACAAGTATCTGTAAACCAGTTATTGCATAAAGTAAAGTTGCCTAAAGGATTATCACCATCCCAATTATTTTGTGAATAAGAGAGTTGAAGGCCGGCAATGAAGACGAAGAGTAGAAATAATTTTTTAGTAATGGAAAGCATAAAATTGATTTGAGTTTAACTATTTTCAAGGCATTAAATAATTGATATTCAGACCTAGAAACATAAAACAAATTTACAAAAAAATGTTATGAATCCTTGGATGGTAGGGATTAATTAAAAGTTTGAGTATTAAATTATGATATTATGGTAAATACCTCTTTAAAACAAAGAAAAAGCCCTTTATTTAAATTGAAGTCATGAAAAATTGAAGAAAATTTAACCAAAATTAAGGAGCTATACTATGCAATCTCACTAATAGTTACTATTTAGAAGTTTTTGGATAAAGAGTAACCCGTTTTCCAACTTAATTCTAGCCAAATAAATACCCTCGGCATAAATGAATTCTTCTCGAAAAGAATTACTTTTTGCTTTTGGTTGATAGCTAGTGATCAATTTTCCGGAAAGATCATACACTTCAATCGATTCGATGGTGTGCGATGCTTCGATAATTAAATTCTTTTGATGAATTTTCGCCATCACATTAGCGGAATCGAAAGAAGGTGAATGCAACGCAAATGGATCTACATAACGGAGTACAAACCGGTCATTGAATGTTCCGATTCCTGAGGTAAAGAAATAAGGATCAGCTTTTAGATCATGAATAATATTTAATAATTTGTCTTCGAGATACACGCTTTTGTTTTCGAACAATCCATCATAATGGTCTATCCTTATGGAGAAGTTATCTGCAACTGTCGCCTTGAAACCTAACGGTACTTCATCCTCTTCAGCAAATGGCAACGGTCTTCCCTGAATGACCAATTCTCTGTCAGGAATAACAGAATAAAAGGTGATGTTGCTGTTGTCTGCGAAGCGAACGCCATCATATTCCCTGTCCCATTCGTTGGTAGCTCCTTCAATGTATCCGACCAGAATCTGATTAAAAGTGCCGGCATCCGTAATCATATTCAGCCAGATGCGATTTTTTTCTGTTGTATCAGTGATGTTTCTGAAAAATTGAGTGTTGTTTCCGGTCACCCGCATCGAGTTTTTAAACGTGACGTTGTTTCCAGAGGGAGCTGTTCCGGTACTTTTCGTAAAAAAACCCTGCCCGGCCCCAATAAACCCATTTGGAACGACACCGCCGGAAAGCGCAGCAGAGCCTCTCGATCCAACTGCTCCCAAACTATTCCAAGAAGCATAATCACTCGACGTATAATTGATTACAAAATCTCCGTAAAAAGGATCTACATACGAGGTGCTGGGAGCGGAGTTATGCGTCCAGAAATAAATAGTTCCATCAATGATCGGTGTGTTCGCCGGATCAGTAAGGAAAGTTTGGGCGTTGATGGCTGAAGGATATGGATTTCCTAATAAATTATATTTGTCGTTGTTGGTACCAGCACCCAATGTTCCATGAAAAATAGGGCAAAGGATATCCCCGTTATTTGGAATGCCGATGAAGTTGCCGGTATACGGGACTGTTGTTCCAGGAGTGCCTGAAAAAGTTTGGGGAGCGCGAATGATATACCCTTTAATCGGATTCATCACGGTCGCAGAAGTTTCAAAAAACCAAGTTCCGAAACTATTAGAAACAGTTGGTGTCCAGCTAAAGTATTTGTCCGGTAATGTTTCCGGCGATAAATTTCCTAACGTAAAATTAGAAGCAAAGGTTACCGGGGTTCCCCAATAGGTATAATCAAATCGGTACATGGGTTGAGTAATCCGCTCCATATTGATAATTCCTGAATTGGTTACGTTATTGATTTGTACAAGGCTTGCTGAATTTTTTATTATGAATTGCCCGCCTGCAATCACGTTCACCACATCCGTTACCGTCAGGCTGTTAGTGCCATCAATCTGCAATATACCGCCATTTAAAACGGTCAGATTATACGCATAGGCATTATAAGCGCCTACAGCAATTAAGGGGTCATTGATTACATTAGGAATGACCACACAATCGGTAGCAGTAGGAACACCACTTGGAGTCCAGTTGGCTGCAATACTCCAGTCTCTGTTGGTTCCTCCATTCCACGTTTTGGAGGCTGTTATTGATGCGGTGCCGGTAAGATTGGCTGCTACTGCAGTACAATTAGCATCGCTTAAAGCGGTCAACGTATAATTGGTTGGTACGGTTGGAGACACTGTAAATACATACGGATTTGTTGTATTTCCGGACACGGAAACAGGAGTTGTGCCGTCGGTGTAGGTGAAATTCCAAGGTGACGTACCTGTCATGGTGATGCTAATTGGAGTGCTCGAACCGCCACATGTGCTTCCTGTTCCGGAAATTACTCCTGTAGGACCATTGATTACGAAATTGGCAGCGGTTCGTACATTGGGATTATTAGGGCAAGCTGCATAATACGTATAAGTTCCAGGCGTATTCGAATTGGTTAATCCGCTACCTGAAACACCTACCGGATTAAAAGGCGTTCCGGTACCGATAGGGGTCCCACCTGAAGAGGCCAGGTACCATTCAACAGTTCCGCCTGTTACTCCCGAAATTGTACCCGGACCAGTGACATTCCATTGATAGGTATTGGTTAATGTGATATTTGAACCAGAATATAAAGTCGTAATCAACGTATAGGTCACACCGGCAGTCAAAGTGGCGCTCATTAGAGGTTCGTAAGTAGTGGGACCGCTATCGTCGTCACCTACAATCCAGGTACCACTTCCGCATATTCCCGGATTGAAAGGATTAATGACAATATATCCCATACCATCATAGGCCGTTGTGGCTGCCATCGTAAAAGTGTAAAATCCGCTTGTGCTCACCTGAAAATCTAATGAAGTATAGTTGGAAGTCAGACCACTGCCATCAAATTGACAGGTAGGCGAATTGGCAATAAAGATTAAAGGACGAATCGCCCGAGGATCGGTTCCTGCGTCCCAACCACCATTGATGGTGTTGCCTAAGTTGGTCAAACCCGTACAGGTTCCCGTTGCTGTCAACGTGCCACTTCCGCCTTGGCAGACAGAAGAATTAGTGGTAACCGGAGGCGCTGCGTTGGTAATAAAGGAAATCGGACCTACCCAAACTCCTTTGTTAGCGCCGCAATTGGATCTTACCCAAACATAATAACTGGTTCCAGAAGATAACCCGGATAAATTTGCAGTTACTATTCCGGCAAGTGTAGATCCTGAAGGGGCAGTAGCATAAGCCGGTGCTGCGCCAGAAGTAGCATAATAATATTCATAACCATTGGCAGGAGCAGGAGTAGCTGCATTCCAGTTGATGGTCGCTGTTGTAAATCCTATTCCTGTTGCCGGCAAATTGGTTGGATTGCCGCTGCATGCTAAAGCAATTACCGTAAATGTATAGTCTTCAGTTTCTCCATTGCTGATGAGTCCGCATGCCAATGGATTGGTATCATAGTAATCCGCCCTGATTCTCATTCGATGGTTTCCGACACTGGCACTAGCCGGAACAGAAAAACTTCCGGTATTCGTTGAGAAATAATTTCCCGAACCGTACACTTTTTCTCCGGGATCGTCAAAATCTAAATCATCATTCCAATCTACCCAAATGTTAAATCCAAAAGTCCCACCCACATAGACAGAAGAAAAGTTGACGATTCCATAAGGTTGTTGGCTGACGATTTGTGCGGTAAAATTTCCATATCCTGAAGCAGAGTAGCCGGAGCCATTATTCGTGATATTGGCAGTGCCACCTGTAGTAGAAAAATTATTGATATAGTATGCAGAGGAACTCGACGTCGAACTGCAATATCCTGTATAAAAACTTACCGATGCAGACCAGCTGCTAAAATTACCGCCGCCGCAATCGCTCCTTACAAAAACATAGTACGTAGTATTAGAGGTTAATCCGGAGATGTTTGCTGTTAATCCGGCAACAGCAGTTCCAGCAACTACAGGTGTTACATTACTTGTAGAAATGCTATATTGATACCCATTGGAAGGTACAATAACCGGAGCATTCCAATTGATTGTAGCTGACGTTGCTGTAAGATTGGTAACGGCATTTAATGTAGGCGGTAAGCAACTTGGGCTCAGTGTTACACTGACATCATCAACAAATAAATACCAGAGGTTTACCGGCGAAATTCCATGGAATCCGATATAGTAAACACCATTGGCAGCCGGTGAAAAATCAATGGTTTTTTGAGTATACCCTGTATTGCCTGGGATAGTAGTGCTTGCTAATAAAGTTGTCGACATTGAGGATGCTGCGGGCGAAGTGCCATACTTGACTTCCAATACTTCGTCATTTCCTGTAAAAACGTAGGCTCTAGTATAAAATGCAAGGCGATAAGCAGTTCCAGCGGTTAAGTTCAATCCCGGCAGATAAAACCAGTCATCCATCGCATTAACCGTGCTGTATTGAATTCCCATCTGATTGGCTCCAGAAACTGGAGTTATAGCTGTGGCATTTCCTAAGGAATTAGTGGTGCAGGTTTTCCATACCTGAGCATCTCCATTCACATTTTGAATGCTTAAACAATTTGGAATTGCCGGCTGCGTTACTCCATCAAAATTTTGGGTATACGGTATATTCAAAGCCGTACAGCTAGTTGAAATACTACCGTTGACATACACGCTGCTACAACTCGAATTAGACAGAATTCGATAATAATAAACAGTATTCGGATTTAAGCCACTCAAATTCAAAGTAGTTGTTGGAGCGGCTATAGAAAATGGGGAACCTGATATGTTCGCTGTATATCCGGCATCTGTCGTGACCTGAAGCGCATATACAATAGATGAAGCCGATCCGCCAGTAGGAGCTGTCCAATTTATCGTGAAGCCACTAGCAGTCACATTAGCAGTAGTTACGGTGTTGGGTACAGCGGGACAAGTCGTTCCGTTTCCGGTCAGCGTAGTTAATGCACTATAAATGGGTCCGCCTGAACAAGCAGTGTTGTTATAAGCATAGATATAATAGTAAAATTTGGTGTTCCCGGCCAGCCCCGTCGAATTGATACTGGTGGCAGCACCACTTTGAATAAAGGTCAGAGCAGCACCTAAAGTTGAAATGTTGGCGCCAGTATACAATGTCCCATTAACCGGTTGTGTTGGTGTGGTACCCGTTGACTGGATTACAAGATAGCCATTAGCGGTCCCGGCAAAAGTCGCTGCGATCGAAGAAGAGGTTACCGTGCCCAATGCAAAACTGTTTGCCTGACTTGGAGCCACACAGGGTGCAGGCGGTAAAGTAACCGTTATATCATCTACAAATAAATAAAATTGATTGGCAGTTGAAAAAGCATTAAAGCCCATATAATAAACCCCGGTTGCTCCGGGAGTAAAATCAACAAAATTCGTATTGTTGGTTGTAGAAATGGAGTTGTGCGTTGCTAACACTGTTGTCATTGACGCCGCCGCCGCCGCATTACCATACGCTACTTTTAAATTTTCAGGATACGTCGCTCCCGTCGAACCATACCGATACGTTATTCTATACGTTGTTCCTCCGGTGAGATTTAGCCCTTGTGTATAATACCATGCATTCGCGACATTGGTCGCATGATAGGTATATTGCAATGTTTTTGAAGTAAATCCATAGCCGGGATTATTTGAAGTCAACCAGTTATTCCCAGTTCCTGCATTCTGAATACTATTACATGAAGGAATGGCTGGTGTTGTTACAGATTCAAAATCCTGAGTATA
>JBBRXW010000005.1:0-18670 GCA_038238295.1 Flavobacteriales bacterium
AAGCTTTCCGCAATTCCGGAAACAATGGTGCGGATATCAATTCCTGTATCGACTTTCAGCACCAGCAATTTATTAGCTTTCGGCATTTTCTCTGCTTCGAGAATCGTTCCGACACGCAAATCCATTTTGGCAAAATCCTCATACTGTATCAAATCTTTCTGTGGCGTCATTTCGAGTGACGAAGCAATCGCCTCATTTTTATTGGCGGTTTTCGTAGCTTCTAATTTGTCTATCTGCTTCTGAATTTCCTCGTCTTCAATTTTAGCAAACAACAATTCAGCGCTTCCTATTTTAGTTCCAGAAGATAAAATCACTTCCGCTTTTCCAACTTCCGACCAGTCGTTCACTTCCGGCGGACTCGGATGAACACCCAGCATTTTTTTGAGTTTCTCCGACGTAAACGGAAGAAAGGGTTCCGACAAAATACTCAAAGCAGTCGCGATCTGTAAAGCTACAAACAACTGCGTTTTCACACGCTCCGGATTTTCCTTGATCAGTTTCCAAGGCTCTTCATCTGCAAGGTATTTGTTTCCAAGCCGCGCTACATTCATCAATTCGCCTAAAGCTTCCCGAAAACGGTAGCGCTCCACCGAGCTCGAAATCACCGCAGGATATGCCCGCATTTCTGTCAGTGTCTGCTCGTCTATAGGCAATAATTCATTGGGTTCCGGAACAATTCCGTCATAATATTTATGGGTCAAAACCACCACACGATTGATGAAATTCCCAAGAATGGCGACCAATTCATTATTATTTCTGGCCTGAAAATCCTTCCACGTAAAATCGTTGTCTTTTGTTTCCGGCGCATTCGATGTCAACGCATAACGCAATACATCCTGTTGTCCCGGAAATTCTTCGAGATATTCATGCAGCCAAACGGCCCAGTTTTTCGACGTCGAAAGCTTATTACCTTCCAAATTCAAAAACTCATTCGCCGGCACATTGTCTGGTAAAATATAACTGCCTTCAGCTTTCAGCATCACCGGGAAGATCACGCAGTGAAATACGATGTTATCCTTACCAATAAAATGCACCAGTTTCGTATCATCACTTTTCCAATACGGTTCCCAATCTTTACCTTCGCGCGCCGCCCATTCTTTCGTTGATGAAATATAGCCAATCGGTGCGTCAAACCAAACGTATAATTTTTTGCCTTCAGCACCTTCCACAGGAACATCAATTCCCCAATCAAGGTCACGGGTTACAGCACGAGGCTCCAAACCGCCGTCGATCCAGGATTTCACCTGCCCGTATACATTCGGTTTCCAGTCGTTTTTATGCCCGACCAAAATCCATTCTCTTAAAAAAGAATCATACTGATCGAGCGGTAAAAACCAGTGTTTCGTTTCTTTCATAACGGGCGTTTCGCCGGTGATTGTCGATTTCGGGTGAATCAAATCCGTCGCATTCAATGTCGATCCACAACGTTCGCACTGATCGCCATACGCTTCTTCATTTCCGCATTTCGGGCACGTCCCGATAACAAAACGATCCGCCAAAAACTGATTCGCTTTCGCATCATACAATTGCTCGGTCACCTGCTCGATAAATTTCCCGTCATCGTACAATTTTCTAAAAAATTCCGAAGCGGTATCATGATGAATTTTCGATGAGGTTCGGGAATAATTATCAAACGAAATCCCAAAATCAATAAAGGATTTACGGATGATCGCATCGTATTTGTCAATCACTTCTTGAGGCGTAATGCCTTCCTTTTTGGCTTTCATCGAAATTGCCACACCGTGCTCATCGCTGCCGCAAATAAAAGCCACATCTTTTCCCTGCAAACGCAGATAACGCGAATAAATATCCGAAGGCACGTAAACGCCCGCCAAATGCCCGATGTGAATTGGCCCATTCGTATAAGGCAATGCCGCCGTGATGGTATATCGTTTTGGATTTTGTAACATAGTTCAAATAAATTGACAGCAAAAATAAGCAATAGAATTGAGAGTTGCATCGTTTTTATTAGGAGCTCTTCCCGCTATTCGCTGCAATCTTTCCTCGGTAAAAAACCTCAAAAAGGATTTCCGCTGCTATCGGGGCTAAAGCATTCCAAAAACTTTGAGTCTTCGTAACTGCGTGGCAAACATTTTTTATATTTGCCTGACACATCAATAACATGAAAAATCCAAAAACATTCACATTTATCTTGATTGGAATTTTCATCCAAACCTCACAAGCACAACGCAAAATGATCACACCCGAATTTTTACACAAAGGCGATACCGTCGGCATTCTTGCCACCGCCCGAAAAATAGATGCTGCCACATTGCAACCCGCGATACAATTGCTCGAGAGCTGGGGCTTGCATGTCGTTCTCGGAAAAACCATTGGCAAGGAAGAACACCAATTGGCCGGACCGGATTGGATGCGCGCGACCGATTTTCAGGAAATGCTCGACAATCCAAAAATCAAAGCCATCTGGGCGGCGAAAGGCGGTTACGGAACGGTACGGATTATCGATAGAATCGATTTCACCAACTTCAAAAAGAAACCAAAATGGGTCGTTGGTTTCAGCGATATGACCGTGATGCACAGCCAGATCAACACCATGGGTATCGAAACATTGCACGGCATCATGGCCATCAGCGCCAAATCAGCAACACCAGCTGCTATTGAAACGTTCCGAAAAGCATTGTTCGGGGAAAAATTAGAATACCATATTGCGGCGCATCCATACAACAAAACCGGCGAAGCCAAAGGTGAAATTGTCGGCGGCAACCTGTCGGTTCTATACAGCATTCTCGGTTCGAAATCAGCAATCGATTATAAAGGGAAAATCCTGTTCATAGAAGATTTAGACGAATACCTCTACCATATTGATAGAATGATGATGAACCTCAAGCGCAACGGGTATTTCGACGGCATCAAAGCGGTCATCGTAGGTGGGATGACCGAGATGAACGACAACGATATTCCATGGGGAAAAGACGCTTTGCAAATCATTCAGGATGTTTTGAAAGACTACAAATTTCCGGTCATTTATAATTTCCCTGCAGGGCACATCAAAGATAATCGCGCATTGATATTAGGGAAAACGGTTAGTATAAATGTTACGGAAAACGAAGCGACAGTGAAGTTCGAATAAGCTAACGATTCAATAATTTAAGCAGTCTGCCAATGGCCGAACACAACGAACTGGGAAAACAAGGAGAGCAATTTGCTGTGGAGTATCTGAGAGAAAATGGGTATGAAATCCTTGAGACCAATTGGACTTTCCAAAAAGCAGAAATAGATATTATCGCCAAAAAGGACAATATCCTTGCGGTGATAGAAGTGAAAACCCGCTCTGGAATCGACTTTGGTTTGCCGCAGGATTTCGTAAAGCCAAAGAAAATCCAATTGCTGGTCAAGGCCGTAAATGAATATGTCATCGCTAACGACTTAGAGATTACTGTTCGATTCGACATCATTGCCCTTCAAAAAAAAGATAACGGATTCATAATCGAATACTTACAAGACGCCTTTTTTTATTTTTAAAACATAGTTTAACAACAGTTCTACAAGGAGTTCAAATTATTATTTACCTTTGATAAATTTCGAATTAATAATTATACAATGAAAAAAACAATTACTATTTTTCTGTTTTTGATAGGTGTTGGAGCATTTGCCCAAAAAGAAGTAGCAAAAAAAGTGAATGAACTGCTCACACAGCACGTTACTTTCAAACCGTATACTGTCTTGTCAGCCAATGCAGCAACTCCAAAAAGCAACAGCGATAAAGTTGTCGACAACGCAACCTATGCTAAAATCAAATGGCAAAACGTAGCCAATCTCGTAGCGAATAAGAACCAATACATCGAAGTGGGGATTCCATATAACGGAACCACAATTCAAGTGCAATTATACCAAGTGACTATTTTCGCTGAAGGATTTCACGTAGATACCGACAAGGCCCAATCGATTGCTTATGAGAAAGGGGTTTATTATAGAGGAATTATCAAAGGCGATCTGAATTCGGTGGTAGCATTCAATTTCTTTAATAACGAATTGAGTGGTATTATTTCTAGCGAAAGCTTGACCAATCTGGTTATCGGGAAATTGCAGCGCACAAACAACACCGAAGATTATATTATTTATTCCGACGCCAAAATGAAAGTGCCCAACACTTTCGAATGCCATGTCAAAGAAGATACGAATATGGCTCCGGTTGCCAACAGGAGTAGTAGCCAGCCGCAAAGTACGAAATTCGTTACCATCTATTTTGAAATGGACAATGATCTCTATACACAAAACGCCAGCAACACCACCACCACCACCAACTGGATGACAGGTGTTTTTAATAATATACAAACCATCTATAATAATGACGGGATTACCGTTTCATTGAAATCAATATACATTTGGACTACCGATGACCCTTACGAAGGCATCGGAACTTCCTCTTCGGATTATTTGAATAAATTTAATGAAGTTCGTCCTGTTTTCGACGGTGATGTTGGGCAGTTGGTAGGGATCGATGGAGGAGGATTGGGAGGTGTCGCCGTTGGAATTCACGGATTATGCTCCCAAGATAATTACAGTTATTCGGATGTAAATTACGCTTACAGTTCGGTGCCAACTTTCTCTTGGACCGTTGAAGTCATCACACATGAACTCGGACATTTGTTAGGTTCGCCACATACCCATGGATGTTACTGGAATGGCAACAATACCGCCATCGATGGCTGTGGGCCGACTTATGATGCTATGTATGCTGAAGGCAGTTGCGCGACAGGACCGATTCCTAGTGGCGCCGTAAAAGGAACCATCATGAGTTATTGCCATCTGATAAATGGTGTGGGAATCGGTTTTAATAATGGTTTCGGACCCCAACCAGCAGCGAGAATTCTTAGCTCGATTGATGCGGGAACTTGCCTAAGTTCGGATGGTATCAATACTTGCATCAATTCAGTTGCAAGCGTTACTACAAGCAATGTTACCAATTCTGGCGCAACCATCAACTGGACTGATTTAGGAGGTGCCAACACCTGGGAGGTTGCTATTACACCATTTACAGGAGGAACTCAAACTTGGACTACCGTTAACGGAACCCCAACCTTTACTGCTTCCGGATTGTCACCGAATACTTACTATATTGTTAGAGTGCGTACGGAGTGTGGTTTTGGTTTAATCGCACCGAATGAGCAAGCTATTTTAATTACCGGAACCGACTACTGTAACGGTGTTCAAATTACCGATACTGGCGGAGTAGCTAATGAATACACCGATTCAGAAACGTATGTGAGAACGATTATTCCGAACTTACCCAATAAGAAAATTTCATTAACTTTTAGTGCTTTCGACCTTGAAACGGATTATGATTATCTGTATGTATATGATGGAAATTCCACTAGCGCACCGGACTTGAGCAGTGGCGGTTTTACCGGAAACACCACAATTCCAGGGCCATTTTTGTCTTCGGCGGCTGACGGTTCATTGACCGTAAAATTCTATTCTGATGGTGGTGTTACTACTTCTGGCTACGTGGCAAATGTTGCCTGTGAAGCCGCTTTGGGAACAAATACTTTCCAACCAAATATCGACTTTACTTACTTCCCGAATCCAACGAACGGATTGGTTTCGATCACTTCCAGAACAGCCATTTCGGAAGTCATGGTCTATAATGTCGAAGGACAGCTTTTGTATCAAAGTAAAGTGAATGCTTCCGCCACTAAAGTGAATATGACAGCTTTTGCCAACGGAACCTATTTCTTCAAATTGAAATTTAATGAAAAGGAAGCCAATTTTAAAATTCTAAAATTCAACTAAATCCTTTTTTGATTTTAAATACAAAACCACTCTTATCCGGAGTGGTTTTTTTATATTCGTCATTGAAATTTATTTTTTATAAGATGCAAAAAATACTATTGCTTCACGGAGCGTTGGGAAGTCAAGATCACTTCACTGCTGTGAAAGAAAAGTTGTCGACAGTTTTTGTCGTGTATACTTTTAACTTCAAAGGGCATGGCGGCACAGCAATGCCAGATGATTTTTCGATTGCTAATTTTGCAGCAGAAATCGGGCTTTTTTTAGATCAAAATAAAGTAGAAAAAATCAACATCTTTGGGTATAGTATGGGCGGGTATGTCGGGTTGTATTTCGCTAAGAATTCGCCGGAACGTGTAGAGAAACTATTCACTTTAGCCACAAAATGGAACTGGACAACAGCGAGCGCCGCTCAAGAAACGAAGCTATTGAATCCAACTATCATCAAAGAAAAAGTGCCAAAGTTTGCGGCTAATTTAGAGCAACTTCATGGTGATTCTTGGGAAATTTTGATGCACAAAACGGCAGTAATGATGCTGCAATTAGGAGCGCAACCCACTTTTCAAGATACTATTTTTCAGGAAATAGCAACACCAATTTTATTGGCTGTCGGCGATAAGGATGCGATGGTCAGCATCGAAGAAACGACCCATGTCTATCGATTGCTGCCGAATGCACAATTACTGATAGTGCCCGATATGGCGCATCCGATAGAAAGAGTGAATGTTGATGAATTAGCACATCAGATTAGAAAGTTTTTCGGGTAATTATTCCGCCAGCAATTCAATCAACTCTAATGCTCTGCGAACCGATTTTACGTTTTCAAAAGTAACTAATAAACGGAGCCCATTTGGAGTTTGTTTCTCCTTCATGCGGCACAATTGCGATTGCTTCTGCACAAACTGCAGCACTTTCTGAAATTGGTTCGACGTATAATAATCGCTCTGTTGGTCCGATACAAAATATCCGATCATTTTACCCTGTTTCATCACCAGTTTTTCGATGCCCATTTGCGTAGCAATCCATTTAATCTTGATGCTGTTCAACAAAGAAATGGCAGGTTTTGGTAAAAGTCCGAAGCGATCTATCAGTTTGTTTTCATACGCTTTCAATTCTTCTTCGGATTTGATCAAACTCAATTCGTTATACAAATTTAAACGCTCCGAAATATTGTTGATGTATTCGTCAGGAAAAAGCAATTCAAAATCAGTATCGATCTGCAAATCCTTGACATATTCTTTTTCGGGCTTATCTTCCGATTCGTAAAGTTCCTTGAATTCATTTTCTTTCAATTCTTCAATGGCTTCATTCATGATTTTCTGGTAGGTTTCAAAACCAATCTCATTGATGAATCCGCTTTGTTCGCCACCCAATAAATCACCGGCGCCACGAATTTCCAAGTCCTTCATGGCGATATTAAAGCCGCTTCCCAACTCACTGTATTGCTCTAATGCCTGGATACGTTTCCGCGCATCATCGGTCATCGCGGAATACGGTGGGCAAATAAAATAACAAAACGCTTTCTTATTGCTTCGCCCAACACGGCCGCGCATCTGGTGCAAGTCTGACAAGCCAAAATTGTTAGCATTGTTAATGAAAATGGTGTTAGCATTCGGCACATCCAAACCACTTTCGATAATCGTCGTTGAAACCAAAACATCGAATTCCCCATTCATAAAGGCGAGCATCAGTTCTTCGAGTTTGCTGCCTTCCATTTGGCCATGGCCGATTCCGACGCGCGCATCGGGAACCAATCGCTGGATCATTCCGGCAACTTCCTTAATATTTTCGATTCGATTATGAATAAAAAATACCTGCCCGTTGCGCTGAATTTCATAGGAAATCGCATCCCGGAAGAGCTCTTCACTAAAACCAACGACATTGCTTTCGATGGGATATCGGTTGGGCGGCGGAGTAGTAATAACAGACAGATCGCGGGCCGCCATCAATGAAAATTGTAGCGTTCTCGGAATTGGCGTCGCTGTTAAGGTTAAGGTATCAACATTGGCAGTAATCGTTTTTAATTTGTCTTTGACATTGACGCCGAATTTCTGTTCTTCATCAACAATCAGTAAACCAAGGTCTTTAAAATTGACATTTTTATTGACCAACTGGTGCGTTCCGATGACAATATCGAGTTTACCATCGGCCAAATCTTTGAGTGTTTCAGATTTTTGTTTGGCAGTCCGGAAGCGGTTAAGGTAACCAATCGTCACCGGCATTTCTTTTAACCGTTCGGTGAAAGTGCGATAATGCTGGTACGCTAAAATCGTTGTCGGCACCAAAATAGCAACCTGCTTTCCATTATCGACAGCCTTGAAAGCGGCACGAATTGCCACCTCGGTTTTACCGAATCCAACATCGCCACACACCAGACGATCCATCGGACGATCACTTTCCATATCAGCTTTGACTTCTTGTGTCGATTTGGTTTGATCGGGCGTATCTTCATAAATAAAGGAGCTTTCCAATTCCGCCTGCAAATAACTGTCGGGCGCATATCGGAATCCTTTTTCCAAACGGCGCTTTGCGTATAATTGAATCAAATTGAACGCAATATGCTTGACGCGTGCTTTGGTTTTTTGCTTTAATGCTTTCCACGCACCGGAACCTAGCTTATAAATTTTTGGAGGAGCGCCATCTTTGCCGTTGTATTTCGAAATTTTATACAAGGAATGAATGCTGACATACACAATATCATTGTCGGCATACACGAGTTTGATTGCTTCCTGAGTCTTTCCTTCAACTTGAATTTTCTGCAATCCGCCAAACTTTCCAATACCGTGATCGATGTGTGTCACATAATCCCCAACGGTCAAGGTGTTTAATTCTTTGAGTGTTATGGTCTGCTTCTTCGAATAGCCATTTTTGATATTGAACTTATGATAACGCTCAAAAATCTGGTGGTCGGTATAACAAGCAATCTGATTTTCCTCATCGATAAAACCCTGATACAACGGAAAAACGACGGTGTGGTATTGCTTGCGGATGCTTTCATGATTGACTTCATCGAGACTCTCAAAGATGTCATGAAAACGTTTATCCTGTGCGCTGTTCGAGCAGAAAAGGTAATTTTTATACCCGTTGAAATGGTTGTCGCTGAGGTTGTTCAGCAGCAAATCGAATTGTTTGTTGAAAGAAGGTTGCGGCTGAATATGAAAATCGAACGTTTTGGTAGTTTTAAATGTCGGTTTGGAAGTCAATTCGACGATCGTAAAATCGAGTACCTTATGGAGAAATTCTTTGTTGTTGAGGAATATTTTTTCAGGCTCAACATGTTTTATCGTCGCATTGAGATTCTTAAAAATAGCATCGGCCTTATCAAACAGCTTTTCTAATTTCGATGAAAGCAGTTCGGTGTTTTGAATAAAAACGACGGTGTTCTGGTGAATGTATTCTAAAAAACCCTCGCGGTTTTCCTCAAAAAATTTATTCTCGACATTCGGAATGATCGCAATCTTTTTCTGCTTTTCAATCGAGAGTTGGGTTTCGACATCGAAGCTTCGGATGCTGTCGACTTCGTTACCGAAAAATTCAATACGGTATGGATTGTCATTGGAAAATGAAAACACATCGATGATACCACCTCGAACCGAGAATTCACCAGGCTCTGTGATAAAATCGACACGCTTGAACTCGTATTCAAACAACACTTCATTGATAAACTCAATCGAAATCTGATCGCCAACAGCGACTTTCAGCGTATTTTTATCCAATTCTTTTTTGGTAACAACTTTCTCGAAAAGTGCTTCTGGATAGGTGACGATAATGGCTGGTTTTTTACGCGAATTGATGCGGTTGAGAACTTCAGCGCGCAACAAAACATTAGCATTGTCAGTATCTTCAATTTGGTAAGGGCGGCGATACGAGCCCGGATAAAACAATACTTCTTCCTCGCCAATCATCTGTTCGAGATCATTGAGATAGTAGGCAGCTTCTTCCTTATCATCGAGGATAATTAGGAATGGAAACTCCGATTTTTTGAAAAGCGATTGAATAACAAACGATAAAGAAGAGCCGATTAATCCGGAAAGATGAATTTTTTGTCCATGCTGTTTCAGGCTATCGCCAATTTGATTGACTTTAGCGGATGCATCATAGATTTGAAAGACATTATTTTTACTCAATTTTTAGTAAAATTTGGAATTGGTCTAGTTGGGAATCGCTCTTGAAGTGTCTAGCATGCGGATCATATCCGATTCGCCTTCTTCTTTCGGGATTTCGCTTTTGCGAACGATTTCTTCTATTTGACGAAAGAGCGATGACAATTCGACATTCGCTTCGCCGATGCAGGCGAGTACTTTCTGATCGGGAATGGCGTCGAGATTGATAAACAAATTGATGGAATTGATTTTAGTTATTAAAGCGGCAATCCTACTTTTGATTTCGGGTTTATTGAATTGAGGCGGGATATTGTCATTCAATGCAGTCGCTTTTTTTGAAAGTTCACGTGCTTTCTTTTGAAAAGCGCCGATACTACTTTTTGGAGTCTGATTCAATTCGGTGGTAAAGGTCCGCAGTTCCGCCCAGTTTTGCGTCAATACGGTTGCTTTTGAATTCATTGTAGGAACTTTAAAGTGCCACCCGTTATTGATTTTTGTGAAAATAAGTTCTTTCACCTGAGCATCTTTTTCCTGCTCAGCCAATCGTTTCTCGTCATTATTCTGACACGAACCCAATAATAGAATAGCAGCAAAAAAGAAAAACCATTTGAATTTCATAGGAATAACATTGAAAGGCAAAGTTACAAAGGTAAAATGAAAGTTTGATGAAGATTTTCCGAATTGTCACTCCAATTATTTGTCATTCTGACGCTGTAGGAATCTTTACAAAAATGTATCTTTACAGCAACAAACAACCACACCAATGACTACAAAAATTCTGATTATCGGAGCCTGCGGACAAATCGGAACAGAGCTTACCCACAAACTTCGTGCGATATACGGCACCGACAATGTCATTGCCTCAGATATTAGAAAGCTAAATAATGACGTCGTGAATTCCGGTCCTTTTGAAGTGGTCAATGCATTAGATTTCAATCAGATTGAACACTTGGTAGAAATACACGAGATTACCGATATCTATCTGATGGCGGCATTGTTATCAGCAACCGCTGAAAAGAATCCTGCCTTTGCATGGGATCTGAATATGAATTCCCTTTTTCATGTACTGAATTTAGCGAAAGCGAAAAAAGTTAAAAAAATATTCTGGCCTTCAAGTATTGCGGTATTCGGGCCAACGACCCCCAAAGAAAATACGCCGCAATATACGATTATGGAACCCTCCACAGTATATGGTATCAGCAAGCAAGCTGGCGAAAGATGGTGTGAGTATTACCATCATATTTTCGGTGTTGATGTGCGCAGTATCCGGTATCCGGGACTAATCAGCTGGAGCACCGCTCCCGGAGGAGGAACGACCGATTATGCGGTAGATATTTATCACAAAGCCCTCGAAAAAGGTACTTATGAATGCTTTCTTTCGGAAGGAACAAAAATGCCGATGATGTATATGGATGATGCGATTCAGGCAACCATTGCTATTATGAAAGCTGACACTGATCAGATAAAAATACGTTCTTCGTATAATTTGGCGGCGGTTAGTTTTACGCCGACTGAGATTGCGGCTGAGATAAAAAAGCACATTCCGAATTTTGAAATTACCTACAAACCAGATTTTCGCCAGAAAATTGCCGACAGCTGGCCGGCGAGTATCGATGATAGTGCCGCGCGAAAAGACTGGGGATGGCAGCATCAATTTGATTTGGCTTCGATGACGGAAGACATGCTCGTGCACCTTAGTAAAGAACAATAAAAAACCGCCCTGTCTCTTTTTCATAAAAGACAAGGCGGTTTCACCGAAAATCTAACGAACTATTTTTAATAGGTTTTACGCTTGTACGATTGTAGCACGAAGTGACTCCAATACATCGACAATATCGGCATATAATTGTGTATTGGCACCAATACCATTTTGTTGCGCAGCCAAACCAATATATCCTTCAAACTTAGTATAGTCAGACGAAGTAGCTTTCACACCCATCCTCGAATTTAAAGCAGGATTGTGCGCAGTCGCCATATCCAATCCCATATAGTTATTCACGGCACTTGTTCCACCAGTATTGTGAGAAAAGAAATCGGTAAGGTTATCTACCAACTCAGCATAATTTGTAGTATTGCCGGCATTTACCTCCGTTAGTAGCGGCATAAAATGAGCACTTAGATTTCCGCCGGCACCTGAATTAGCATCAGCAGCAATTAGAGTAATCGCAGAAACAACAACTTTGCGATAGCTTAAACGACCTTTTTCAATCATCACACCGGCTGCGGCGTCAGGGTCTTGAACTAAAGTAGTGCCGCCTAGTCGGGAATAAATAGATGGTTTGGAGTTGTTATCACTGTTACTGCAGGAAGTAAATACACTAGCACCAATCAATAGAAAACATAGTACAAATTTTGAAAGATTAGTCATAATAGAAATGTTTATAGATTAATTAAAAATTTGGTGTACAGTCTGCGTAAACTTATAATAGGTACCGTCATGATTCATTATCGGGCAAATCGGTTTTGAAGCGATACTGGCAGGAACTATAAAAGGATGTGCGGTATAATTTCCTTTTGTCATCAAGGCATCGAATACTTTCTTTGAGTTGGTGATTCTATTGTCATGGAAATAAATGACTACATTTCCTTTGACAAAAACTTCTCTTTTTACGCCAGGAATGGATAAAAGTTTATTCTTAAGTTCTATCGAACCTAGAGAATCGAAGGGCTTGTCGAAGTCGATGCGACTTAGCTGTGTGGTTGCATTATCAGGTTGCCGGGCTAAAGCGATATGAGTTACCAAAATAATGGATAGCAAAAGAACAGTGCCAATAAAACTCACCGTAGCGATTCTAATTTTTTTTCCCGTTATCATAAAATTATATGTTGGTTAGATATTTTGTACTATTTCATGTACGGGAGAAAATGAATTTTGGTTTCCCTTTAAAAAAAATCAGAAAAAAAATTCGGTCATTAGGTAGAAGAATAATAAATATTTAGTTCGGTTTAAAAATATTATTTTGATTTGTCTATTTTTTGAAGATATGCCTCCTCAATCGGGGCTTTGATTTTAACCACTTCATCGGTCACATCGTTAGGAACGGTCATCGATAATACATAGTGTTGGATCTTCCATTCGGTTCCTATTTTGACCATTACGCCCGAACCGCGGCAAACTTTCATCCACGTGTCTAGCAATTCATCAAACCAAGCAGTTTTTTGATCTTTGCTTATAAATACATGGCGCTCAATAGGTTTGAAGTCCCAGGCTTTTCCTTTATCAAAGAAAGGTTTAGCAAAAGATTTGAAAGCCGTTTTGTTCCAGTTCTCGCTAGCATCGGTACCAATGAAAACGGAATCATCGGTCATAGCATTAAAATAGTTGTTATAATTCGCTTCTGCGGCAGCCTTATGCCAGTTGTCGAGAACCGTATTGATTTTACTGGTCTCGGTATTTTCAGAACTTGTAAAGGAGCAAAGCAATACGAGGGTTATTATAAGGAGTGCTATTTTTTTCATAAGAATTTTATTGAATGTAGAATCTACCGATAAAGATACTTTTTTGCAGTCAATGTTATAAACATATCGCTATTAAAATGAAATGGGATTGTTTAATTTTATCCCAACAAAAACTCCAATATGAAAAAGGCCACAGTGCTTATTACTATTATCCTTGCAACACTTGCTGGTTTTACGTCCTGTAAGAAATATGGAAAAACCGACAACGTTACCAACAGTGATGTCCCGAAAGGCCAACCTGCTTTAGATAGCATATTTGTGGCTTCTTTTTTCAGCAAACATCCCAAAGTTAAAGAGTATGAGCCAGAAGTGAGAGCCTTATACCGTAAACACCAGTATCACTTTATATGGTATGATAGCAAAGGGATCAACGAACTCGCGGATTTACTGAACAGTAAAATTAACACCCTCGATGAAGAAGGCGTTGAGACTACCATTCCGTATAAAAAGGAAATGGATGCGATCTTTGACGTAGAGGCCTCATCGAAACCCGATGCCGAAACAGAATTGTTCCTTTCTTCGTTATATTTCTTTTATGCCGATAAGGTTTTCCATGGACTCGATGTCAAAAAAAGACAGGAACTGGGGTGGTACCTGCCGCGAAAAAGACTGTCGTATGTCACTTATCTCGATTCGCTGATTGCCAATCCAAATTTAATCAACAAAGACGAGAAGAATCTTGGACAATATTACCGTTTGAAAGCCGAGCTGCTACGTTATCGCGAAATCGAGAAAAGGAACTCTTGGGAAAACATTTCCGAAGACCCTAAGAGAAAAATAATAAAAGTTGGTGATTCTTCTTCTACGGTAACGCAGGTGAGAAGCCGTTTGGCAGCGCTCGGTCATATTAAAACTGATTCGGGAAGCAGTGTCTATGACAATAAGATGGCGCTGGGGGTTTTGAATTATAGAAAAAGTGTTGGTTTGCCTGACAACACGCTGATATCGTCAAAATTGCTGGCTTCGCTCAATCTTCCACTCGATCATTGGATTAAAACCATTACCGTCAATATGGAGCGCTGCCGCTGGATTCCAAACGACATCACCAAATCGAAAGAATACATCGCCATTAATATTCCTTCATACCAATTGCATTATTTTAAAGATGCGAAGTTGGCATTACAATCAAATGTTGTGGTGGGAAAAATAATGAACCAAACCGTTATTTTCAGTGGTATGATGAAGTTTATCGTTTTCAGTCCATATTGGAATGTCCCAAAAAGTATTATTAAAAAAGAGATTGCTCCCGAAATGAAGAAAAACAAAAACTATCTCGAAGAGCATAATATGGAATGGAATGGCGGACAAATCCGTCAGAAACCGGGTCCCGAAAATTCATTGGGATTGGTAAAATTTTTATTCCCGAACTCCAATAATATCTACTTGCATGATTCTCCGGCCAAGTCACTATTTGATCAAAGCAGCCGCGCCTTCAGCCATGGCTGCATTCGTGTAGCCAAACCTGCCGAGCTCGCGAACATGATTTTGAAAGATGATAAACTATGGACGCCGGAAAAAATTGATAGCGTTATGCATCAAACAAAGGAAAGTTGGTATACACTCAAACATAAAATCCCGGTCTATATCGGTTACTTTACAGCTTGGGTTGATGATGCCGGTGTGCTTCATTTTTATGATGATGTCTACAAACGGGATGACCGTTTGGCGGAACTAATTTTTGAAAATAAATAATTCGAGTACCCAAATAAAATTTAATAAATACAAAAACTAGCTTATGAAAACAACAAAAATAATTTTGATAATGGCGGGAGCGGTTGCCTTATCAACATCAGTTAATGCACAAAAATACGGAATACGTGCGGGTTTGAATATCGCCACAGTCACGGGTCAGGATGGAAACATTACTCCGAGGAACGCTTTTTATGCAGGGTTTTTCAAGGAAGTAACGCTAATCCCAAAACTTTTTTATCTGCAGCCTGAGGTGCAGTACTCGAGCCAGGGATTTAAATCCGAAATTCTGAACAGTGAGACTGAATATACCATCGATTATATCAACGTTCCGTTGCTAGCGAAAGTCTATATACTGAAAACATTCAGTCTTGAAGCGGGGCCACAATTAGGGTTTAAAATCCATGATAATTATGATCCGATTACCGGCAATGATATTGAAACTTTCGATCCGGGATTTGCTGCCGGAATAGGTTTCAATTTCCCATTTGGCCTTTTCGCTGAAGCGCGGTATGCTAAAGGATTCAAGGAAATCATTAAAGATTCTGAAGCAAAGAACCAGGTGATTCAACTGGGAGTAGGATTTAAGTTTTAAATCTTATATAATTTAAAAAGACCCTCAAAGGGTCTTTTTTTTTTATTTGCATTGCATAAATATGATACGGGGTATAAGCAGAATTTGGAGTAGAATGTTTCTACTAACTAGCAACAGAAAGTTCCGGATAGATTTTCTGCTGAGGCATTGCGAACAATTGCCCTTGAGGGGTAGAGTGTCGCAAAAGGTAGATCAGACGGATAAAGAAAAAACGCTCAAAGGAATTGATGCGGAGCGTAATGGCCGGATTTTCTTCCAACTCGATATGCAAGTTATAAGAAGTATTGGGGATTTCAAGCATGCTACTAATAAAGCTTGGAAAATAACCATGTTTGTATTTGCTCAGGTAGATTTTACGTATTGCTTTCACTGGAATATCAAGCTCTTTATTGTGGCAACGGATAGCAATTACTTCATTCTGAAGCGAAGCGAAAGGATTTTGGGGCATTTCAGGGAGGGTAACCATTTTGAATACGACTTAGGGTAAGCATACTTCGGCTATCGAAGTAATTGTATTTGCAAAGAAACGGTGTGGAAACTGATTTCGATTTATAGAATTTAGCGTTGATGTTGTATAATTTGTCGGTTTTACTATTATTAACGTGGGATAACTTATATAAATCAATGCTGATGAAATCTCGAGAATGATTCCGATATTGAAAATTTATTCCTTACCGCTATTTTTTTTGATTATTAGATTTTTAAAAGGAGAATAAATTTTTTTGTCTTTCAAAAAGCGCACGCAGTTGTAAAACACTAGTTATATGTTATAGTGCCTACTTTCTAAGTATAAAGAAGGGGCAAGGGAAACAGGATTTTTTAGAATACCTAAAAATCCTGCAACAATTTCTAAAAATTTTATAACACACCAGTTGGTGTTTCTGATGACCTTTACATCGTTAGCATATCCTGTTGTTTTTGGTCGCGATGCAACTATCTCCCCAATAGTTTTTTGTGTTGTGATTTCAAAAACACTGGATATTGCAACAGTACTAATTTCTAATCAATAAAATACATAACAATGCAAAATTCAAAACAAATCGGAAGCGTCATTGGCGCACTGGTAATTGGAGCCGCAGCAGGTGCTGCCTTAGGCGTTTTATTTGCGCCTCATAAAGGGACCAAAACAAGAAAGAGAATCGCTGGTGGAGCGAACGACGTCATTAAAAACCTAAAAGAAAAGGCTGCCAGCCAAATCAAAATGCTACAAGGTAATGCGGAAGATTTTGAAGATCAGATCAGCAAACGTGTAGCTAAAGCTAGCGACACTTTCAACGATGGCATTGCCGCAGCTAAAACAGTTAGCAATGTCGCTCAGTCACTGACTGACACTAAAAAATAATTGAAAGAAAATAAATTTTAGGATTCCTTTCCGAAGAAAAAAATTTATCTACAATTGGTGCCGATAGACGAATAATTTAAGGATTATATTGTAAAAAAAGTGTAAGTTCTTTCTTCCGGCACCAATTCATAAGAGCTGCTACATCAGCTCTTTTTTTATGCTTTAAACAATATAAATAAAACCAATTAATTATGAATCTTAAAAGAATGTTTGGCGCACTGTTAACCCTTTTAGGGATTGGCGGTTTAATCTACACGGCGATGGTTTTCGTCAACACGAATGGTGGAACTCAGGATATAAAATCGCTGGTCATATTTGGAGTGCTAGGATTGTTGTTTTTCATTTCCGGAATTGGATTGGTTCGATCTACCAAAGACGAATCGTAAACGCTTGTACTTTTTAAAAAAACCCCGAACAAATTTTGCCGGGGTTTTTTTATTATAGCTTGCCTTATCGTCGCGAGTCGATGTCTTCGCGTAATTCTACCACGGAATATTTGCCCGTCTTGTCGAAAAGAAATTCGCAGCACCATTATTTCCGCCCTGATTGTTCCCTGTTTTTAAACGATAGTTCGGCTGGTTCCCCCAAGAAGCAGGTTTATCTTCCAAAATCATATCCTCTCCGGTATCATTCGATACAAAACCGGAAATTTTATTCTGCCACGCTTGAATTCTTGCGATGCTTTTAAGCGCATAAAAATAATCATTATTAATACTAATCAATTCTGAAATATAATTCTTGTATTGTGTCTGATATGCCGGAATCGCAAGAATTTTAGTAACCAAAGGCCTACCGTTGGTATTGCCCCAAGCAAGCACATTTTGTGTTCCTGAATTGCTGATTATTGCCGAAGTTCCCAATGTATTGTCATAATCATATGGAATGAAGTATGCTTTGCCATTGGGAGCAAAATAGAAATAAAAATTATTGGCATTCACCCAGTAATCATCCCACATCCCTAGCACAACATTCACTGCATAGGTCTTTAAAAAAAGATTAATATCCATTTTCTGAGCAATCCAAGTTTGAAATTCGGTTCCTGTCTTGGTATTGAGATCGGTAATAAATTGTGTCAATTCTGTTTTTGCAGAAGCTAATTCCGCTGCCCTTGTTTTTAAATCGTAGGCATAATATTGCGAAAGCGAACCATCGATGTTGACATCTTCCACACCCATGCTGGCAGTAGATACAAAGTCGGCCTTATTGCCTCCGAGATTATATCCTTTCCATAAAAACCCGGTTCCGGCACCCCAGTTTTTTTGATTTTTTGCAATGAAATCTTCGTCGATCGCTTCAAGCATTTCATAAACTCCATAATAAGCAGTGGTGGCATCCCCATCAACTTTAATAGTCAGTTTGCAATACGAAGATTTTGGTGCATTCCAACACCCAAAACGTCGGAACAAATCATAACTATAAATTTCACGCGTATAAGTACCATCATCTTTAAACCATTTCAGGTTCATTTTATTCAACCCTTTAAAGCGCTGCGCATCGCGATATTTCGAGAAATCAAGTGCGAAATGACAATGATGCCAGTCGGGATTTGTCGCATTATGCAATTCACCATTGTTGCCTTCGGGTCTTCTTCGACTGGTATTTCCACGCAGTTTGAGTCCGATGCTGTCAAGGTCAACAGTAGTTCCATTAACAGTATATTTAAAATGCGAACGAATCTTCTTTTCATTCTTAGGGTTGAGGTCGTAATTCTGCAGCAATTTGTTCCAATCC
>JBBRXW010000006.1:0-18044 GCA_038238295.1 Flavobacteriales bacterium
AGCTATCCTCTTCACAGAGTTCGCCAAGATTATAGAGCAAACCGGCGAAGTCATAATCGACGTTGTCATTGATAATAATGTGATGAATAGTATATCCCAAATCCTGCAGCATAAAACTCAATACCGCCGCAAAACGTTCCGCACCGCCGTTCCCGAGTGAATCGGAAATAATCGCTATTTTGTTTTGGTGATGCGCCATTATTCTTTACTTTGTAAACTATATTTGTCAAAGATAACAATATATGAACATTCTACTCATCGGAGAATACAGCCGACTGCACAATTCTTTAAAGGAGGGCTTGCTTCAATTGGGGCATACGGTGGTGATATTTGGTTTCAATGATGGATTTAAGGATTATCCGGTTGATTTGCTTTTTGAAAAAAAGTGGGATCATGGTGCATTAAAAAAAATTAAAATTGGTGTACACCGTTTGACCGATACTGATATTTCGTCATTTCTCACCTACCGCCAATTTTTGAAACATGCCTCGCGATTTGAAGGTTTCGATGTTGTGCAACTCATCAACGAGAATAGTTTTTTCTGTACACCTTATTACGAAAAAAAAATCCTGCGCCTTTTATTCAAAAAAAATAAAAAAGTATTCCTGTTGTCTTGTGGCGATGACTACAGCAATGTTAAGTACAGCTTCGAAAATCCATCTTTCAAATCCGGAGTTCAGCCTTACTTGGAAGGCAAAATTGCCAAAAAGGAATTTCAAAATGTATTGAAATTTCAACAGCAAGGGTACCGCAAATTGCATCAGTTTATTATGGAGCATATTGCAGGTATCATTGCTTCCGACATGGATTATCATATTCCATTAGCAACAAATCCTAAATATTTGGGTCTGATTCCCAATCCGGTCAATACCGATACTATTGTGTATGAGCACCACCCTATTTCCGATAAAATTGTATTATTTATGGGTATCAATACGCAGAGCTACTTTAAAAAAGGAAGTGACTATTTTGAAAAAGCCTTAGAAATCATTGCCGAAAAATATCCGGAAACTGTAGAGATAGTCATCACACGCAATATTCCTTATCAAACCTATATGCAATATTATGCGAAGGCACACATTCTTTTGGATATGGCCTATGCGCACGATCAGGGTTACAATGCCTTGGAAGCTATGGCCCGTGGAAAAGTTGTTTTTACTGGAGCCGAAACGGAGTTTAAAGATTTTTATCAGTTGCACGAATCAGTTAATATCAATGCGAAACCTGATGTTGATTATCTGGTGACAGCGCTTTCCAATTTAATCGAAAACCCTCAAGAAATTGAAGCGATTGGTAACAGAGCCCGCGCGTTTATCGAAAAAGAGCATGATTATAGCAATATTGCAAAAGAGTACATAAGAAAATGGCATCAATAAATTTGGATAGGATTTATTGATGCCATTCTAAATATTAAATAACCCAATTATTTAATTTGCTACTATGCCAGTATTTGCTTTTTTAGTTTTCGCAGCATAATCAATTACTGTAGGTGGTTTTGGTCTGCTTGAAAAATCTGCTGGATATTCTTTTCTATGCTCCGCAAGTTTTTTGTAAGGTTCATCATCATAGTATCCTTTGAGTATTACATACATACCGTTTTTGACACAGTATCCTCTTGCATTTGGATTGATAGTTTCTGATGTGATCCACTGCCCATCTTGTTGATAGATAAACAAAGCGCTTCTGGTATCGTAATACGCCTGAAGATTTGGATAGTAATAGTATCTTGTTTGTGTGGTTGCTTCCATTGACTTTCTGTTGGCAACAAATTGTTCGTCTGAAGAAGCTTGAGTATCATTATTGTCTAGCGCAGCTTGAGCTTGAGTAGCTTGACTGGCAAAAAATAAAGTTAATAATAGGAAGTGTAGTTTTGTTTTCATGATTTCTTTTTTTCTTGTTCTTTTTAGCAATTTGATTTAGAGTTTAAATCATATGTAAATTTACTTCCGGAACACTTGAAACGTGTTGTACTTTTTTACGATATTGTTATATTAATCACAGCAAGTTTTAAAACGAAATAAAGACACAATAGTCTAATTATCAAATATTTAGAATAAAAATTAACAAAGTATGTTAAATTTTAATGTAGTATGTCGGGTATTTTTTTTTATGAAAATTATAATATTTACCTTGCGAGCTGTTTAAAAGAGCCCCCGATTCTATTAAATACCTAACCCCGAAAATTGCCCGCTTAACCTAATTGAAGATGCCATGGAAAATGCCAGACAACCTGCAGTACATCCGAGTGCTGTTGAAACAGAAATAAAATCCATCAAGCCAAAATTTGATGGCGCAGCCGGATTGCTTGACTTATTGATTAAAGAATTAAAGTCGATATATTATATAGAGAAGCTTTTATTGAAAGCATTCCCTAAAATGATCAAGAATTCCTGCACCTTCGAATTGATTGAAGCAATTACCATCCATCAGGACGCGACCAAGAAACAAATTATCCGCATCGAAGACGCTTTTGTCACCTTGAAGCAAGATCCACTATTACAGCGATGCATCGCCATCGAAAGCCTGATCCAGGAAATAGATGACATTGTCGAAACAACAAAATTCGGAATCGTCCGTGACGCCGGAATCATATTGGCGCTGAATAAAATTGAGCATTACGAAATTGGTTCCTATACTATTTTGGCTACTTATGCCGAGAACCTGAAGGAAACCGCCATCATGGAATTACTGGCAGAATCGCTCAATGAAGAAAAAGTGGCAGAGCTTCGATTAGCAAAGATTGCACAATCGATTCAGTTCTACGATGAGAAAACCTTACCTTAAATAACTTCTCTTTTTAGCATCTTTTCATACCAAGAAATCCATTCGTCAACGGTGACTTTTGAAGCGAGTTCACCAATAAGTTCAAAAGGAATGGCATCCATTTTTTTAAAGCGGATACAGCTTTTTCCCATATCAAGTTTTAGTTGGGTATGCTTCGGATATGCTGTGGTGAACCATTCGAGTAATTTCGGGTTACCATATAGTCCCATATGGTATATCGCAATGAAGTTCTTTTGGGAGGCAACACTAATAAACCCCAATGGCAGTTTCGGGTCGCAATGATAACCCGCTGGATAAATAGATTTCGGTACTACAAAACACAACATTCCATAACCCATCGTTTCCTCAAAGCCTGCGGGTAAATTTTCCTTGATGACCTTTCGAAGTTCTTCCATTGCTTTTTTACGGTCTTCCGGTAAACTGTCGATATATTCCTGTGGTGTTTTTGCTGTAGACTGCATTTAAACTTTAATTGTTTTATTTCAATTTGCAAGTTAAAGATAGGTTAATTGGCATAGTAAAAAAGAATTATCAAAGTATTAAATACTAACTTTAAAAGATTCAATAGTACCTTCTTTTAAATAATATAATATGAAAAAATCACTTTTAACATTAGTAAGTTTATTAGCTTTTAGTTTTTTTGCTTCCGCACAAGAAACTCCAAGAAACAACAATAACGAAGATGCACAAGATAAAATTCAGCAAGAAGCACCTCGGGCTGCGCAATTGGAAGTAGAGCGTTCTGCAAGTCAGTCAGCAAAAAGAGCCGCCGCAGAAAAGAAATCAAAACAAAAAGAAAAAAAAATAAATGAGGTTCAAATTCCAAAAAAGACTGGAACTCGAATAGAAAGGAAAAAATAATCATAAGAATATAAAAAGAGCTTATATAAAAATAAGCTCTTTTTTTTTTTAAATTAAAGTCCCTCTCATTTCCATAACCATAATTTTTTCGATAATTTTATAGGAAATAAAACTATCATGAAAAATTATCTTTTTTTAATTTTCGCTTCACTAGTATTCACGGCAACAGTGAGTGCTCAGTTACAGCCAGTGCGCTACAAAGACGGAAGCCAAAATCTTAACGGTTTAGCCATTGCTCCAGAAAAACCCAATAAAAACAGGCCGGGAATACTCATTTTGCCTGCCTGGAAAGGCATTGACAAACACGCCAAAGATGTGGCCGAAAAACTCTCCAAACTGGGCTATTATGCTTTTGTTGCTGACATTTACGGCGAAGGCAATTATCCCAAAGACACTAAGGAAGCTGGGGAACAAGCCGGGTTTTATAAAAAAAATTTCGAAGCTTATCAAAAGCGCATCAAGTTGGCGCTCACACAACTCGTTATAGCTGGCGCTCATGCAGATAAAATTGTCATCATTGGCTATTGCTTTGGAGGCACCGGAGCCTTGGAAGCGGCGCGAAGCAATCTGCCGGTAAAAGGTGTCGTTTCATTTCATGGTGGACTGGGAAAAGACAGTGCTAGGAAAAATTCGCCAATCAACACTGAAGTATTGGTGTGCCACGGTGCGGATGATTTTTATATAACTCCGGATGATATCAATAATTTTCAGAAAGAAATGCGCGAAAGCAAAGCAGATTGGCAGATGATTTATTATGCCAATTCAGTTCACGCATTCACGGACCCGGAAGCAGGTAACGACAATTCAAAAGGAGCAGCCTATAATGAAAAAGCCGACAAAAGATCGTGGGAACATTTCTTAACTTTTTTGCAGGAAGTGCTATAACTAAATTTTAATTACTTTTAGCGTATCAATTTTGGGTGTATGAGTAAAAATAGTATTCGGGAAGATAAAACGTGTTTGAATTGTGGGCATCAGGTAGCAGAACGGTTCTGCCCAAATTGTGGACAAGAAAACATTGAAAGCAGAAAGACATTCCACCATTTGTTTATTCACTTTTTCGAAGATCTAACGCACTATGAAAATGCCTTTTGGCGGACGATACGAAATCTGCTATTAAAACCGGCTGCATTAACCTCCGAATATCTTTCTGGAAAAAGACTGTCATACCTCGCTCCTGTTCGTTTGTATATCTTTATCAGTTTTATCACCTTCTTTATATTGACAGTTATTCCTAGAAGCGAGCCTATCGTAGAAAAGCAAAGAACGAATTCCTTTGTAATCGGCAAGGATACCATTGTTATAAGGGATAAGAAAAAAAATAAAAAAGACTTTCAACAAGCATTGGGTTCGAGCAGTCTTCCTGCGGACTCTATTTCAAAAGACTTCACGGGTTTCCATTATAATAAAAAAGATAACGGTCCATTTTTTAGTTTAGGTGTCAACTCGATGAAGGATTTAGATTCTATTCAACAATATGGGAAATCTGAAGACCGCTATAATGCCTTCGAATATTGGATTATCAAAAAAGGAATACAGGTCAACGAGCACAATACCCGTGCGGAGTTGATTGAAAAATTTAAAGAAGCTTTTGTTCATAATCTCCCCAAGGCCTTGTTTGTATACATGCCGCTTTTTGCATTTTTCCTATGGCTGTTCCAAAATAAGAAACGATGGTATTACTTCGATCATGGTATATTCACACTGCACTATTTTTCATTTCTGCTATTGATGGTGCTGATTAATTTCTTATTCAGTGAAACTCTAAGTTTATTTGGCCATTCGGGGATAGTAGATTTTATTAACGGCTTCTTTGATATCGCCTCTTTTGCATGGATGATTTATTATTTCTTCCCTGCCCACCATCGCTTCTATGGAGAAACCCGATTGATTTCAGCGATCAAAGGCGCCTTTCTATTTATAATTAATGTAATTTTAATCATTATAATCGTATTATTATTTGCGATATATACCTTCATCAATATTCGATAAACCATGAAAAAAATCCTCTTCTTCAGTATATTGCTCATCATAGCGACAGGCTGTGCCTCCAAAAAAATAACTGTTTCATCGAAAGGTGTTGCTGATTATATCACTTCGATTACCGCCGACGATCTCAAAACCTATCTCACTGTTGTCGCTTCCGACGAAATGGAAGGGCGTGATACCGGAACTCCAGGACAAAAAAAAGCAGGCCGTTATCTAATCGAACAGTATCGAAAAAACGATATCCCATTTCCGAAAGGCGCATCAGATTATTACCAGCCAATTCCAGCGGCCTACCTCAATGCCAAGTACAATGAAAACTTAACTGATTCTGAAAATATTTGGGCGTTTATTGAAGGCTCTGAAAAACCAGATGAAATTGTAGTCATCTCCGCACATTACGACCATGTCGGCGTCAAAAATGGTGAAGTCTATAACGGTGCCGATGACGATGGTTCCGGAACGGTGGCATTGGTTGAGATTGCCAAAGCATTCGAAAAGGCCAAAAAAGATGGTCATGGTCCCAAGCGTTCTATCTTGATTTTGCATATGACGGGCGAAGAACACGGTTTGCACGGCTCGCGCTACTATTCTGAAAACCCGTTATTTCCGCTCAAGAATACGGTAACGGATATCAACATTGATATGATTGGACGGCGCGATGAACTCCATCCCAACACTAACAATTACATCTATTTAATTGGCTCCGATTATCTTTCTTCGGACTTATATACTATCTGCGAAGATGCCAATAAAAAGTTTGTGCATTTAGATCTCGATTATAAATACAACGACCGCAGCGACCCAAACCGATTTTACTACCGTTCTGATCATTATAACTTTGCAAAGAATGGAATTCCATCGGTATTTCTTTTCAACGGAACACATGCCGATTACCATCAAGCTACCGATGAAGTCTCAAAAATCGAATTCGATGCGCTGGCTAAAAGAGCGCAGTTGGCTTTTGCAATTGCATGGGAAATCGCCAACCGGGATAATCGTCCCGTTGTAGATAAGGACGGGAAATAAAAAAAATCAGAAGTAAAACAAAAAAAGCTTCTAGTTTCCTAGAAGCTTTACCTAATGGGTGGCTGACCGGGCTCGAACCGGCGACCCTCGGCACCACAAACCAATACTCTAACCAGCTGAGCTACAACCACCATTTTTGACGAGGACAAATGTATTGTAAAAGTTTTATTTTACAAAGAAATAAATTAAAAAATTATCTCAAATCCGCTAAACTATTGACCGCCAAATACCTTTCTACAGTGAAGCCTTCCGCATATTCCGTTCCGACCAATCTGCCTAAATCCTGCGCACGATAATTCAAACTTTCGAGAAAGTTTTTGGTGGCAATTGGGGTTTCAGGCTCTTTACTTTTAGGGTCATAAAACTGTGAACTGTACGCCAATATCGCTGCCACTTTTTTATCATTATATTCGGAAATATCAACGACGAAATCAGGGATCAGATTTTTCCATTGGATGTAATGATACACTAATCTAGGCCGCCAAGCCTTTTGCTTTTTGCCATCGTATTCGGTTTCAATTTTTACAAGGCCAGACAAAAAACAAGCATCGGAAACCAACTTGCTTCCTTTTCCGTGATCGATATGACGGTCGTCAATGGCATTGCACAGTACGATTTCAGGCTGGTATTTTCGTAGCATCCTGATAATCGCAAGCTGATGTTCTTCATCATTAATAAAAAAACCGTCGCGCATATTCAGGTTTTCCCTCACCAAAACGCCCAGTATTCTCGCAGCAGCAGCTGCTTCTTTATCTCTGATAGCGGCCGAACCGCGAGTACCTAATTCACCACGTGTCAAATCGATAATGCCAGCTTTCTTGCCGAGAGCCACTTCTTTGGCAAGCGTACCGCCGCAACCTAATTCGACATCATCTGGATGTGCACCAAAAGCGAGAATATCTAATTTCATAATTCGTTATTTTGTATTTATTGTAGTCCCTTTTTCATCGTTTTCGACTTATTGACCGTCTCCATCCATTCGTTTTCAGGAATGCTGTCTTTAGTGATGCCGCCCCCGACAAACAGATTCGCTTTGGCATTTTCAAAATCAATTTGCATGCATCTTAAATTGACATACAGTTCTGTGCTGTTGCTGCCTTTTTCGAAATCATGGTTGAATTCCCCTAAAAAACCGGCGTAATAGTTCCGGTCATACCCTTCATTTTTTAAAATGTAATTTTTAGCAACTTCCTTTGGAAACCCGCAAACGGCTGGAGTAGGATGCAAAATAGGAATGACTTCTTTTAAATGCGAAGACTCATTCAGCACGCCTTCGATATCGGTTTTAATATGAACCAGATTGCCTGCTTTCATCGTATACGGCTTCGAAACCGTACTTTTGGAAACGTAGCCTTTGATGTTATCCATGATAAAATCGGTGACGAATTGCTGTTCGGCCTTTTCTTTCGATTCCCAAATCACTTCTTGATCTTTCTGAAATTTTTGAGTGCCCGCCACCGCCATGGTTTTAAAATCCTTCTGCTTTACCTGCAGTAGTTGCTCCGAAAAAGCACCCAGCCATAATCCGGTTTGAGGATGAAAAAAACAATAGGTAAAAGCGGTCGGATAGGATTGCAACAACTTTTGAAATACGGCTGTCAATTCAAAATGCGACAATAATACGGTTTCTTTTCTGGATAAAACTACTTTGCCGAAATCACCTTTGTTGATGGCTTCAATTCCTTTTTGAACCAAATTGATAAACTTCAATTTTGCTTCATTATCTTCACTTTCAGTGAATTCAAAAGCATTTTCAGTATTCGAAACCGTTTCAAAATAGGCTTTTAAAATCTCCGATTGGCTTTCAGGAATCAATACAATTTCATTCCCATTGAAAGGCGCAAAAACAAAGCCCTTTTCATTAAAATCTTTTATTAAATGCAAAGCTTTATTGGGTTGAAAAACTCCAACTATCGAAGCCGAATTGGGTTTATTATAAGCAACGAAAGGCAGTCTTTGTTCAAAATGCCGATTTATTTTTTCGAAAAGAAATGCCATCGATACCCAATCTGTTATCATACAATTTTCCTTTTAGGCAGCACCATATTAGTTAATTTGCAGAGTGAAATCAATACGCCTTTTTCATCGGTAATCCGGATTTCCCATAAATGAATGCTGCGCCCTTTGTGGATGATCCGTGCTGTCCCGGTAACGACGCCTTCACGCTTTGCCTTAAGATGATTTGCGGAAATTTCGATTCCGCGGATTTCACTGACTGCATTATTGACGAATAGCATCGAAGCGGCACTTCCCACACTTTCCGCCAAAGCCACACTCGCACCTCCATGCAACAATCCCATTGGCTGATGAATCCGCGAATTGACGGGCATCGTCGCTTCTAAAAAATCTTCACCGGCATCGGTAAATTCAATACCTAACGTCTCCATCAAAGTATTTTTGGAGAAGGCATTGCACATTGCAACCATCGCATCTTTATCGAAATTCATATTTTTATTTTGATGTAAAAATAACACATCTCAGCGGAAATGAAAACATAATCCGGGATAGACTTTTCGCACACGAACTAAATCGGGATTTTTGGCGTTACAAATAAACAAACCAACACCGAACGAATAAACATTTTTTACTATTTTTACCAAAATTCAACTCCATGCGTACCCTCATTACCCTGCTTTTCCTTGGTCTAATTATTTCGTTAAGTTCCTGTCGTAAAGATTTTGAAACCGTTGACAGTAACGGGAAATTAGCTTTTTCAAAGGATACGATTTATCTCGATACGGTTTTTACGAATATCGGCTCCAGTACGTATACTTTGAAAGTCTACAATCGCAGCAATGAAGACATCAATATCCCGAAAATACAGTTAGCTAAAGCCAATTCGAGATACCGGATTATGATTGATGGTTTGACCGGTGAAGATCAAGATGGCAATGGTGTTGGCGACGGAAAAGTTTTCAATAATGTCGAGTTGCTTGCCAAAGACAGCATGTATGTTTTTGTCGAAACTACCGCCAGCGTTGCTGATGCGAATCCGACCGATTTCTTATCTACCGATGACATCCTATTCGATAACGGTTCCAAACAGCAAAAAGTAAATTTGGTCACGTTGATTCAGGATGCTGTTTTTTTATATCCAAAAAAAGATGCGAACGGCATCAAAGAAACGTTGCTTTTAGGTACCGATTCAAATGGAGATGAAGTCCGTGTGAATGGATTTGAACTCGATGGAAACGACCCGACAAATGGCAACGAATTGCATTTTACCAATACCAAACCTTATGTTGTTTATGGTTATGCGGGCGTCCCAAATGGACAAACACTAACAATTGATGCTGGAGCGAAAGTTTATTTTCATGCGGAATCAGGAATGATTGTTCAACCAGGCGGCTCATTGCAAATTAATGGCGGTATTTCTTCTAATCCCGATCTGCCACAGCAGAATGAAGTCACTTTTGAAGGCGATCGTTTAGAACCATTGTATGAAGATGTACCAGGGCAATGGGGAACGATTTGGCTTCGACAAGGAAGCGTTAACAACCGAATTGAACATCTGACTTTGAAGAATTCTACCGTGGGATTGTTGGTGGAAAATTGCCCATTAAATATTTATAGTTCCCAAATCTATAATTCCGCCAACTATGGAATTTTGGCCCGGGCGGCTGGAATCTACGGTGAAAACCTAGTGACGAATCTCGCCGGACAATCGGCTTTCCAATGCAATATTGGTGGAAGTTATGAATTCAGACATTGTACTTTTAATAACAATTGGGCAAGCTCCAACCAGCTAGCGGTTTCATTGAGCAACTATGAAAGAACTGCTGACGGAACCCTTCCTCCAACAAATGATTTGACGCAAGCTAATTTTTACAATTGCATCATTTATGGAAATAATAATGTTGAGTTATTTTTAGACAAAGCAGATAATGCAACGCCTTTATTCAATTATGATTTTAAAAACTGTCTGATTAAATTCCGAGATAACGGAACGTCTTTAGCGAACAACCCAGCCTACACTTTTATCCGTGATGAACAGTTTGGCAATATCAAAAATAAAGACCCTAAATTCTTAAATGTCAATGCGAACAAATTGGTCATCGAAGCTATAGCATCGGCCGCCTATACCACAGGAGATGCTTCCTATCTGATACCTATCGATGTTGCAGGGTTGCCTAGAACTTCGAGTCCACCAGATATAGGCGCCTATCAGAGCATTGTTTTTCCGGTTCCTACGCCATAATTGTTTAAAAGTCTTGATAATTCTTGGTTGTCAATTTGGCGGTTTTAGCCTAAATTTGCCACAACAACTACAACCCGAGGCGTCGCCCTACTTTGGAGCGCTGCGGAATAAAAAACAACTACAATGATTCATTTCTTCGGAAACGAAAGCACAACCGTATTTGCCGTTCAAACGCAAAGCGAACTTTCAGCGGCAACCATCTCAAAATTAAATTGGCTTTTTGGTAATGTTGATAAAATAGAAAAATCCGTTCTCGCGGATTTTTTTGTTGGTCCACGTGCCACAATGATTACACCTTGGAGCACGAACGCGGTTGAAATTACCCAAAATATGGGCATCGACGGAGTTATCCGTATGGAGGAATTTCACCACGCCACTGCTGATTACTCCGATTTCGATTCGATGCTTTCGCAAAAATATGCCGAATTGCATCAGGACATTTTTACAATCGATATTCAGCCTGAGCCGATTTTAGAAATAGAAGACATTGCCGCCTATAACCAAATAGAAGGTTTGGCTTTAAGTACCGAAGAAGTAGGTTATTTGAATGACTTATCCGCGAAATTGAAACGAAAATTAACCGATTCGGAAGTGTTCGGTTTTTCACAAGTCAATTCGGAGCATTGTCGCCACAAGATTTTCAATGGGACTTTCGTCATCGATGGAAAAGAAATGCCATTGTCCTTATTCAAATTAATCAAGAAAACTTCGGCGGAAAATCCGAATACTATTGTTTCCGCATACAAAGACAATGTTGCTTTTATCAAAGGCCCAACAGTAGAACAATTCGCACCGAAATCTCCGGATAAGCCTGATTTTTACAACACTTCGAATTTCGATTCGGTGATTTCCTTAAAGGCGGAAACTCATAATTTCCCGACTACGGTCGAACCATTTAATGGCGCTGCCACCGGTTCTGGTGGCGAAATTCGCGATCGATTGGCGGGCGGACAAGGTTCATTGCCATTGGCGGGAACTGCCGTTTACATGACTGCATATTCCAGAGTACAAAATAATCTTCCGTGGGAAAAAGCGATGCCTGAAAGAAAATGGCTCTATCAAACGCCAATGGATATTTTAATCAAGGCTTCGAATGGCGCATCCGATTTTGGGAATAAATTCGGGCAGCCGTTGATTACTGGATCTGTTCTGACCTTCGAACATGAAGAAAACAACCGCCAATTAGGATACGATAAAGTCATCATGCAGGCGGGCGGTATTGGTTACGGAAAACTAAATCAATCGCTCAAACAGAAACCTAAGGTTGGCGATAAAGTCGTGATTTTAGGTGGTGAAAATTATCGAATCGGAATGGGCGGCGCAGCAGTTTCATCAGCAGATACAGGTGCTTTCAATTCCGGAATTGAATTGAATGCCATTCAGCGATCGAATCCTGAAATGCAGAAACGCGCGGCCAATGCTATCCGTGGGTTGGTAGAAAGCGATGTGAATCCCATTGTATCAATACACGATCATGGCGCAGGCGGACATTTGAATTGCCTCTCCGAATTGGTCGAAGAAACCGGAGGACTCATTGATTTGGATAAGCTTCCTGTTGGTGATCCTACCCTTTCGGCAAAGGAAATTATCGGCAACGAATCACAGGAACGTATGGGATTGGTTATCGGGCAAAATGATATCGGCCTGCTTCAAAAAATTGCCGACCGCGAACGGTCACCGATGTATCAAGTAGGTGATATTACTGGTTCGCACCGCTTTACTTTTCAATCAAAAACTACCGGAGCCAAACCAATGGATTTTGCGATTGAAGAAATGTTCGGAAGTTCACCGAAAATTATCATGAACGATGTTACTATCCAAAGAAAATATACACCGTTAAATTATTCACAGGAAAACCTGACGGACTATATACAGCAGCTATTTCGACTTGAAGCCGTTGCATGCAAAGATTGGCTGACAAATAAAGTTGATCGTTGTGTCGGCGGAAAAGTCGCAAAACAACAATGCGCCGGGCCGCTGCAATTGCCTTTGAATAATGTCGGAGTGATGGCTTTGGATTACGTCGGAAAAGAAGGCGTTGCTACTGCCATTGGTCATGCACCGCTGTCCGCTTTAATCGATCCCGTTTCCGGAAGTCGTAATGCCATTGGTGAAGCCTTATCGAATATCGTCTGGGCTCCGATAAAAGACGGAATCAAAGGAATCTCCTTATCAGCGAACTGGATGTGGCCGTGCAAAAATGAAGGTGAAGATGCGCGTTTGTATGCAGCGGTAGAAGGCTGTTCTGAATTTGCCATCGCATTAGGAATCAATATTCCGACCGGAAAAGATTCGCTTTCGATGAAACAAAAATATCCCGACGGGGAAGTCATTGCGCCGGGAACGGTAATCATTTCCGCCGGAGGTAATTGCATCGATATCACTAAAGTTATTGAACCCGTGCTTCAAAAAAATGGCGGCTCGATTTATTATATTTCATTATCACAAGATGACTTTGCTTTGGGCGGTAGTTCGTTTGCGCAGATTTTAAATACCATCGGTACCACAGCTCCAACGATCAAGAATGCGGCTTTTTTCAAAAAGACTTTCAATACCATCCAGCAATTAATCCTGGAAAATCAAATTCTCGCAGGCCATGACATTGGCAGCGGTGGATTAATTACAACATTATTTGAAATGTGTTTTGCGGATGTGAATGTGGGAGCGACGATCAACTTTAATGCTTTCAAAGAGAAAGATCTCATCAAAATTTTGTTTGCTGAAAATATCGGGATTGTTTTCCAAGCGAAAGACGATGCTGCCGTTGAAAATAAACTTCATGGAAATGAGATTGAATTTTTCAAAATTGGAAAGGTCACCGACTCGGATGCCTTGATGATCAATGAACATACTTTTTCGGTAGCAGCGTACCGCGACATCTGGTTTGAAACCTCTTTCCTACTCGACCAGCAGCAAACCAAAAACGGAAAAGCACAGGAACGCTTCGACAATTATAAAAATCAAAAACTGCAATATCAGTTTCCGGCACATTTCACCGGAAAAAAAGAAATTACACCAACTTCAAAAAAACCTAAGGCAGCTATTATCCGCGAAAAAGGAAGCAACTCTGAACGTGAAATGGCTCATGCCATGTACCTAGCCGGATTTGATGTAAAGGATGTGCACATGACCGATTTGATTTCAGGCCGCGAAGATTTAAAAGACATTCAGTTTATTGGAGCTGTCGGTGGATTTTCGAATTCTGATGTACTCGGAAGTGCCAAAGGATGGGCCGGCGCGTTTTTATACAACGAAAAAGCCAAAACGGTTTTAGAAGATTTCTTTAGAAGAGACGATACGTTGTCGGTCGGGATTTGCAACGGCTGCCAATTGTTTATGGAACTGGAAATCATTTATCCTGAACATAAGATTCATGGAAAAATGAAGCACAATGACAGCCAGAAACACGAGAGTATTTTCACTTCCGTGAAAGTGCATCAGAACAATTCGGTGATGTTATCCACATTGGCCGGAAGCACATTAGGCGTTTGGGTTTCGCATGGTGAAGGTAAATTCGATTTGCCTTACGATGAAGGACAGTACCAGCTTGTTGCCAAATACGGTTATGAAGAATATCCTGCAAATCCGAACGGCTCACATTATAATACTGCGATGCTGTGCGACAAAACCGGACGGCATTTGGTAACGATGCCACATATAGAGCGTTCTATTTTTCCGTGGAACTGGGCGCATTATCCAAAAGAGCAAAACGATGCCGTAACGCCGTGGATTGAAGCGTTTATCAATGCAAGGAAATGGATAGAAAATAAAAAATAATTATGTCATTCATTATTGTATTTTTGAAAAAAAAATTCGATGAAAAAATTATTGATTGTGTTATTATTGAGCCAGTTATCGCTACTTGCGCAAACTAATCCGCAAAATATCACAGAGCAAAAATCACTTACAACACTATAGAAAACCTTCATAAGTTAGAACGCGCCGGTGTTCCGATGGATCATGGAATTCACAAACGTGGGTATTCATTAACTTCTGATTTTTCGGATGCTGAAATTAAAATTGCTAAGGATTTTGGACTTCAGGTAGATGTTGAAATTGAAGATGTCCAGCAGTTCTACATCCATCAGAATGATCCAAAAGCAGCCCACCGCGATATCGAAAATACTGGTTTTGATTGTGTGTCGAATGCGATTAATTATACGACGCCTACCAACTTCAATTTAGGCACAATGGGCGGGTATCTCACTTACGATGAAATGCTACAGGAACTTGATGGCATGCGTACGCAGTATCCAGATTTGATCAGTGCGAAAGCAAATATCAGTACATTTCTGACCTATGAAGGCAGGGCTTTACAATGGGTTAAGATTACTAAAAACCCAGAGCAGGCGAATACTCGTCCACAGATTTTATATACAGGAGTGCACCATGCGAGAGAGCCGATTTCATTGTCAGAGAATATATTTTATATGTGGTATTTACTTGAAAATTATGCCACTAATGATGAAGTTAAGGACATTGTCGACAATACCGAATTGTATTTTATTCCAGTTGTAAATCCTGACGGCTACATCTACAATCACACTACCAATCCAAACGGCGGTGGATTGTGGCGCAAAAACAGACGTGCTTTTGATGATGGAACTTTCGGGGTGGACAACAACAGAAATTACGATTATTGGATCAATGGCGATGCTAGTCAAAGCGTATGGAATACCACCGGTGTATCGCCTTCCACAGCAGGTGAAACGTATCCCGGAATGACACCCATGTCGGAACCTGAGAACCTTGCCGTGCAAGATTTTGTAGAAAGTCACAATTTCAAAATCGCTTTAAACGCGCATACGTATAGTGACTTATTGCTTTATCCATATGGTTATGAGCTCAATTCACCAAGCCCTGACAATGATTATCTGAATAAAATTTCGGGGATTATGGTTTCCCATAACGACTTAACCAATGAAATTTCATCAGCACTATACGCAGCATCGGGCGATTCCGACGATTATATGTATGGGCAAACGATGCAACACAGCAAGATTTTTGCTTTTACACCCGAAATTGGACAATCATTTTGGCCTGCAACGACCGACATCATTCCACTTTGCAGCAAAATGATATTTTCCAATCTGACCGCTGCAAAACTGGTTCGTGAGTTTGGTTTTCTTGAAGATACGACTCCAAGATTTGTTGGCGGTGAAGCGATTTTTTCAGCGGCTTTCAATTTGACTCGATACGGATTGGGCGGCAGCGGAAATTTTACAGTAAGCATCCATCCGTTGTCCGCTAATATCATTTCTGTCGGACCTGCTTTTACCGTTTCAAATATGCAGGTTTTAGATGCTGTGAATAGTGGTATCCAGCTTGGACTTGCCGCAGGAACTGCTAGCAATGATGACATTGTTTATGAATATGTAATCGATAACGGACAAACTATAGACCGAAAACAAGTGACCAAAAAATTTGGACAGCTTCAAAACCTGATTACCGATACGACAACTAACGCCATTAGTCCGGTTTGGACATCAACTAACTGGGCAACCACCACCGAAGCATTTGTATCGCCGAGCACTTCGATCACTGATTCGCCATCCATTAATTACACAAACAACCAAAACAAAAGAATCACATTAACCAATGCGATCAATCTTTCAGGAGTTGCAAATGCGACGGTTTCCTTTGCCGCCAAATGGGAATTTGAGACGAATTATGATTATGTTGCCTTTGAAGTTTCAACAGATAATGGCACCAATTGGATTCCACAATGTGGAAAATTTACCAAAACTTTCGTGCTGAATAGCACCAGCGTTACTGGTTATACGGGCGTTCAGGAAAATTGGGTCAACGAAGAATATAGCCTGAGTGACTATTCGGGACAAACGATTAAAGTGAGATTCCGCTTATTAACAGACAATGGCGGCAATTATGATGGTTTCTATTTTGATGATTTTAAAGTAAATCTGTTGCAGAATACGGTACTTGCTTCAACAAATAATGTGGTTTCCCCTTTCAATATTTATCCCAATCCGGCAAATGCTGTTTTGAATATCAATACTTCCAAAACAAATTATGGAATTCAAATATTCAATTTGCTGGGACAAACAGTATTTTCAAGAAATAACAATAATGGGTTCCAGAATCTTGACGTCAAATCTTTAGAGTCCGGGCTCTACTTTATTCAATTGAAATCAGAAGGTTTTACGGAAACTAAGAAGTTTTATAAAAATTAAAGTTAATCACGGGTTGTATGTGCACCATCCGTGTTTATTTTTTCTCTTCCGCCAATTGTTTCCTGCTTTTGTACGCTTTCAAATATTCTCCTTTCGGGGTTCCATCATCAAACGAACTCCACGTCAGAAAAGTGCGGACACCATGCCGCGCCTGCTCATTGGTAAAATGCTCGTACTCGATGCGATAGAGCGCCGAATACATTTCAGCACGGCCAATCCCATGATAACAGTGAATTAGGACAGGGTAGTTTTTTTGATTGTCCATGATTTTAAAGAAACGGTCCAAATTTTCCTGTTTTGGCACTTGGTCTGAGCCATTGTTGAAATAATTTACACCCGGGATTTTTGCTACAGCTTCCTGCTCTGCAGTCAATTCTTTTGGAATCTCAGGATTATTCACCAAATCATTTGTACCCGGAAAACGCAGGTCGACAATCGATTTGATGTGGTATTTTTTGACATAACTTTCAATTTCATCCGGAGGAATTACACCTGATTTATAGACTTTCCCTTCGGTGATGGTTTTAAAATTATGATTGATATTCATATCATACACATACTTTCCAACAAAAATTAGCACGATAGCTGCCATTGAAAAGCCAATAATTTTTTTACTTTTTTTCATACTAAAATTTTATTTTAATGTGTTGCTAGTTTTTGGTCAACAACACGTTCCATATAGTCTTGGATAAACGCTTTGCAATGCAGTTCTATTGCAGTCATTTCGGCATTTGGATGCTGCATCAAATTATTCAATAATCCTTTATCGTTTTTGTCATAGAAACCTAAAGACTTCTTACCATCGAAAATACAGATGTAATTGCCTTCTGAAAATTGATACAAATTTCCGGTCGAATTAATGACGAAAGGTATCGATTGTTTTTTATCGAACAAGCTTCTTCCCCAACTTCGAAATGGCTTTTGATATCCAATCATGTCTAAAATTGTGGGATAGATGTCAATTTGCTGCGCGAGATCTTCATCAACACCAACAT
>JBBRXW010000007.1:0-16949 GCA_038238295.1 Flavobacteriales bacterium
CCAGTGGATTTCAGGAGATGCTAATCGGATCTAATACTGAAAAGGTAGTTCGTTTTTCTGAAGCCCCAGTTTTGGTGATTAAAAATAAAACCGGTGATTTTAAGGCGGGTAATTTCGTGTTTGCATCTGACTTTTCTAAAGAAATAAAAGCCCCATTCAAGCAGCTCGTTGAGTTCGCAAGAATTTTTAGTTCAAATTTAAGCTTAGTAATGATCAACACTCCCAACAGTTTCAAACCAACGCATGTTGCTGAGAAAATGATGAGCGAGTTTATGCAGGAATTCGATTATCCCAACTACTCGCTACACATATATAATGATGTGAATGTAGAGAAAGGCATCCTGAATTTCGCAAATAGCGTTAACGCAGATTTGATTGGAATGTGCACACACGGAAGAACTGGTTTTGCCCATTTCTTTAACGGAAGCATCAGTGAGGACTTGGTAAACCATGCAATCAGACCAGTAATTACTTTTAAAATATAAATCCTTTTTGTTTTAAATAAAGAAAAACTCCTCTTCTGAAACATCGGAATTGAGGAGTTTTTTGATGGATAAAAGTGATCTTCATGTACTTGAACCTGTCACGATTGCGCATAAAAAAACCCTATCGTTTTGATAGGGTTTTGTTGGTTGGTCTACTAGGACTCGAACCTAGAAAGGCTGCACCAAAAACAGCTGTGTTACCATTACACCATAGACCAATTCCATTGCTGTAAAGCGAGTGCAAATTTAATATAAATTTTATTTTTAGCAACTATTTATAGATTTTTTATTAAAAATATTTTCGCCCTGCGAGATCCCATTTTCTTATACCATTTCAAACACCAGAGAATTTTTTGTTAATGCAACTTTCATTAGACAAAAAAATAGTTTCTTTGTAGCACTTAAATTTATTACGATCCATATGACGACATTTAACTTTAATAAATGGAATACCATTTTAGGTTGGTTCGCTTTTGCTATTGCGTTGATTACATATACCCTTACCGTTGAACCTACCATGAGTTTTTGGGATTGTGGTGAATACATCGCAACCGCTGCAAAACTGGAAGTCGGTCACCCACCGGGAGCCCCTTTATTTCAAATGATCGGTGCTTTCTTTGCGATGTTCGCCGGCGACGCAAAACATGTTGCCGTCATGGTCAATATGATGTCGGTTTTCTCGAGCGCCTTTACGATTTTATTTATGTTTTGGTCATCTTCGATAATATTGAAAAAATTAATTTCGCAGTTTAATGAAGTCAATGACAACAACGCAATTGTCATTCTAGGAAGCTCCTTTGTAGGGGCATTAGCCTTCACTTTTTCCGATAGTTTCTGGTTTAATGCCGTCGAAGCAGAAGTTTACGCCATGGCGACACTATTAATTTCATTACTATTCTGGTTAGGGCTGCGTTGGGAACAAGATATGGACACACCGCGGGGAAACAAATGGCTGCTGATTATTAGTTTGGTGGTTGGACTTTCATTCGGCGTTCATTTTATGGCATTATTGACAATCCCTTCTATTGGATTTTTGTATTATTTCAAACATTATAAAACCATTACCATCAAAAATTTCATCATTGCGAATATTGTCGTAGTGTCGATTTTGCTTTTCATCTTTAAGCTGTTATTACCAATGACCATGGCTTTCTTTGGAAAAACAGAAATCTTTATGGTAAACAGTCTTGGAATGCCTTTCGATTCCGGAACTATTTTCGTCGCGCTGTTATTCATCGCTTTCTTTTATTTCGGCCTTCGATACACCAAACAGAAAGGTCAGATTTTTTACAACACGATTATCCTTTGTATTCTGTTCATTCTGATTGGTTTCTCGACTTGGATGATGCTTCCAATTCGTGCCAATGCCAATACGGTTATCAATGAAAATAAACCTTCGGATGCCGCCGAGGTACTGGCGTACTATAATCGAGAACAATACGGCGTGAATCCTTTATTTTATGGCCCCCAGTATACCGATACCTTTGGCGGTTTGGATGAAGACACGCCTTATTTGGACAAAGCACCCAACTACGAAAGGGATTATAAAACCGGCAAATATATCATCACCAATAACTTTAAAAATGCCGAGCAAAATAGCGATGATAATCAAAAGGCTATCCTGCCAAGATTATGGAGTACAGAACATGTAGAAAATTATATGAATTTTACACATGTGCCTGAATTTAAAATCAAGCCAGATTATTCTGAGGAAACAGAATTAGTCAATATCATCGCTGAATTTCGCAAAGCCTACGCCGCAAAACAAATAGACAAGGAAGGCTACATCTCTTTCTTAAAAAGTTATGGAGAATACCTCATCATCGAAAAACCTTCCACTTGGGACAATCTGAGTTTTATGTTCGAATACCAATTCGGCTATATGTACTGGAGATACTTGATGTGGAATTTTACCGGAAAGCAAAACGACATTCAGGGTAAATACGATAATCTAGACGGAAACTGGCTGAGCGGTATTTCATTTATCGACGAATTGCATTTGGGTTCCCAGGCCAATCTGCCGACCGATGTCATCAATAATAAAGGAAGAAATGTCTATTATTTTCTGCCTTTGATTCTTGGGTTAGTAGGATTGATTTATCACGCCAATAAAGATTTGAAAAGCTTTTATGTCTTACTGGCTTTGTTTTTATTCACCGGTTTGGCCTTGAAGATTTATCTCAACGAAAGGCCATTCGAGCCTCGGGAACGTGATTATGCGCTAGTCGGTTCGTTTTATGTGTTTGCCATCTGGATCGGATTTGGTGTCTATGCCATTTACGATACCGTTAAAAATTACCTCCAGCCTAAATTGGCCGGACCAATAATCATTGCAGCTAGTTTACTTGTGGCGCCAGTGCTTATGGCCTCTCAAAACTGGGACGACCACGACCGTTCGCAAAAATATACTGCGATTGCTATGGCAAAAGCCTATTTGAATTCCTGCGAACAAAACGCGATATTGTTTACCATTGGCGACAATGATACTTTCCCGCTTTGGTATGCCCAGGAAATTGAGCACATCAGAACCGATATCAAAATTTGCAACACCAGCCTTTTTATGACCGATTGGTATATCGACCAAATGAAAATGAAAACGTATAAGTCGGATGGCTTGCCTATTTCATTCAGCCACGATCAATATGTGGGCGATAAATTAGACTATGCCGTTCACAATCCGAAGACGGAAAACCGTTGGAACATCAAAGATCTGATTCACTTTATCGCGAGCGATGATCCCAGAACCATTATTGAAATGGCGAATGGACAAAAAATACATTTTTATCCAACTAATAAAGTTCGAATTCCAATCGACAAAAATGTTATCATCCAGAACAGAGTAGTGAGTCCAAAATATTTCGACTCGATCGTTCCTTTCATCGATATCGAAATCAAAGGACAGGCTTTATACAAAAATCGATTGATGATGCTCGATGTAATGGCCAACAACAATTGGAAACGCCCGATTTATTTTACTGGCGGAAGTTTTGGCGATGACGATTATCTGTGGATGAAAGACTACTTGCAACTTGATGGCATGGTTTATAAATTGGTACCTATTAAAACCGCTGTTCCTAAAGATGGAAGTCCATTAGATATGGGTCAGATTGATTCCGATAAAATGTATCAAATCGCCACAAAATGGGACTGGGGTAATGGCGAACTCAAAACAATTTACCACGATCCGGAAACCCGTAAGAACAGCATTTCCTATAGAACCAACCTTGCTCGTTTGATGGAGCAACTGATAAATGAAGGGCAAAAAGAAAAAGCAAAAACCATCATCGATCTCGCTATGACAAAAATGCCACTGCAGGAATACGGGTATTACTCGTTAGTTGATCCTTTCGCAGGCGGGTACTATGAAGTTGGTGAAAAGCAAAAAGCGCGTCAGTTGCTTGAGGATTTAATGACCAAATACAAAGAGAATCTCACGTTTTATAAAGGTTTAAAACATTCGGAGCAAACCGATCTGGTGATTGACATCATTACCGATATCGAACGGTATAGAGGCTTATTGCAAGTGATGAAAGACCGTGGTGACATTGATTTCTATAATAAGAACAAACCGATTTTCAACTCCTATAATAAAATGTTCGAGCGTTTCGGAAGAGATATGGAATAGTTACGAGCGAACAATTGATATTAAAAAGTAGTGCTGTTGAAAAATGCCACTACTTTTTTTATAAAGCACCTTATGAATTTCTATTGGATAAAGACCAACCGATTGATTAAAAGCATTTTCTCCGAGTATGTCTGGGATATTCCAACTATGGAGAAAAAAGTCTTTCTGACCTTTGATGACGGTCCAACACCTGAAATCACTTTATGGACTTTATCACAATTGAAGGCATTCGATGCTAAAGCCACCTTCTTTTGCATTGGCAATAATATCGATAAACATCCGGAAATCTTTAACAGGGTCATCAATGAAGGCCATGCGATTGGCAACCACACTTTTGATCACTTTAATGGATGGCAAAAGACGACCAAAGAATATATCGACAATGTGCAGCAATGCCAAGAAACCATGCAGCGTTGCGCTTTATCAAAAATTACCAATAGCAAAATCTTTCGCCCGCCATATGGAAAAATCAAAAAAGTACAGGCTAAAATCCTACAGCAATCGGGCTATAAAATTATCATGTGGGATGTTTTGAGCGCCGATTTTGATAGTTCAGTAGCTCCGGAAAAATGTTTGGATAATGTATTAAAGCACATTCAAACGGGAAGTATTATCGTTTTTCACGACAGTGTAAAAAGCTTCAAAAATTTAAACTATGCGTTACCCAAAACACTATCGTATCTTAAAGAAAATGGGTATGATTGTGAAGTGATTTCCTAGATTTGCTCCTGAACTAATCCGATGATCGTGTTGGCGTCTAATTCTCCGGATTGTCTCCAAATCATTTGCCCTTCTTTATAAATCATTAATGTCGGCAACCCTTTGATTCTTAGGGCATCCGCTAATTCCTGATTTTTATCGACATCAATTTTTATGACTTTAGCTTTATCGCCCAAAGCGGCAGCCACGTCTCGGATAACCGGATGCATCGATACGGAAGATTCGTTCCATTCGGTATAGAAGTCGATGAGCACCGGCACGTGAGCATTGATAAGTTCTCCAAATTTTGACATAGCAACAATTTTAATTTGTAAACCCTTGTAATTAACGTATTACACCACAAAAATAGCGTTTTAAACGAATTATGCTAATTTTTCACCTTTTTTTAGTTGAATGACCGTTATTTCGGGCATAATACCCACACGGCCGGGGTATGCGTGGAAACCAAAACCACGGTTAACATAAACGAATCTCCCGAATTCTTCGTACAATCCCGCCCATTGTTTGTAGACATACTGCGCTAAACTCCATTTGAAATAGCCCGGGATTTCAATCCCGAACTGCATCCCATGCGTATGCCCTGAAAGCGTCAATTGAAAATTCTTATCGTGCTTTTTGACTTCATACTCCCAATGGCTTGGATCGTGACTCATCAAAATTTTAAAATCTTCATTATGTAATCCTTCGGAAGCTTTATGCAAATCACCGGCTTGCTTGAAGTTATGTCCCCAGTTTTCTACACCAACCAAAGCAATCCTGTCGGTGCCTTTTTGAATGAACGTATGCTCATTGAGTAGCAATTTAAAATCGATTTCGCCGTAAAGGTTCTTGATGGCATGAAAGTTTTTATCCTTTGCTTCCTGCGATGGCCAGCTTACATATTCGCCATAATCATGGTTTCCCAAAACCGAAAATTTACCATAAGGATACGGTTTTATTCTTTTAAAAACATCTATCCATGGATACATTTCTTTCGCATGCGTATTGACGATATCTCCGGTAAAAAGAATCATATCAGCTTCCTGTTCGTTGATCAGATCGATTGCATAATTGATTTTCTCGGGGTTGTCAAAACTGCCACTATGCACATCTGAAATCTGTGTAATCGTAAACCCATCGAAAGCATCAGGAAGATCTGGGAAAAAGATACGTTGCTTGATGACTTTATAATTGTATTTCCCAAGTGTCATTCCATAAATCAATGACAAAAAGGGAACTGCCGCTAATCCGAGTCCGAGCTGGCTGACAAACTTCCGTCGGGAACGCAGAAAATCACCATTGTCATTTTCAATAAAATAATTAACTGAGCCCATAAGTACTCGGGAAATATCTTCTCCGAGCATCACCAACGCCACAACAATTTTAGGAATATAAATCAAAAGCAGCAAGCCCATTGTGAAAAGTGTTTGCTTCGATTGTCCTATTGAACGGTCAAATTGCGTAAATGAATACACAATAAAAAGAAACAAAGCGGCACTAATCAACTGATAGGAAAGAAGAATCCATTTGGGTTTTATCAGTGTTTTAAACGCCTGATACGCATACAACTCAATAATGATAAAGAGAAACGCGATAAAGAGAAAGCGAAAAATCATGAAATAAATTTTGAACAAAATAACAAATTAATCCTTTGCGCTGAACCGGTATTAGTTTAAATTTAACTAAAGAAATATATTGGTTTTCCGGAATACATTTATAAAAAAAAGAGGATAAATCGCTTTATCCTCTCTTCTCAATTAAAAAACACTATTTCACCCACTTCCTTTTAAAATATGGTACTTCATTCCATGTCGGTAAAAGAGTGCTTATTAATTATTTTTTTGCTGGAGCCGCAACCGGAGCTGCTGCTTTTTTCTCCATTTTTACAGCTTTCATTTTTTTTGCTTTTTTAGCTTTTACTTCTTTAGCAGGAGCTGCTTTAGCTGGTTCAGTTTGAGCGTTTACCATTGCCGTTGTTCCTAAAAACAAAGCAGCCATTACCATTACTTTTTTCATGATCTTTAATTTTTAAATTAGTATTTGATTATTAATAGACCAAAACTACAATGGCAAAATGAAGATTAAATGAAGATACGGCCCTCCGAAAAAAAATTAACTTTTAATTAGGTTTCCCCGGATTCGGAAACACCATTTTAAACGTTGTTCCCTGCTCCGGAACAGAAGTAACTTCTATTGTAATTCGGTGAAAATGGGCAATACTATCCACTATCGCCAATCCCAAACCATGCCCTTCCTTATCTTCATTAATCCGCGTAAAGCGTTTGAATATTTTTTCGAGCTGATCGGCATTCATTCCAGATCCGGTATCTGTAATCAACAACTGGTACTGTGGTGATTCATAATGATCGGTGATCCTAATGGTTCCTTTAGTTTTGTTATATTTAATGGCATTCACAAACAAATTGTAGAGCAGAATGTGCATTAATGTCTTGTTGCCTTTAAAATAAAATTGTTGTCCAAAATGATAGGTGAATTGTAGTTGTTTTGCTTCGATGCGATCTTCTAAATCTAACGCCAAATCACCTATGATTTCTTTGAAATCGATTACCTCATTCGCTTCGTACTGATGGTTTTCAATTCTAGAAATCAACAACAGGTTGCTAATTACTTTTTTGAGCATGTCCAACGTACGCAAAGCACTGGCAATTTTATCAACCGCCACGTCATTCAAAGATTCGTTTTGTAAAAGATTTTCGAATTTGTTTTTCAATAACGCAATAGGCGTCAGCAATTCATGCGATACATTCGCGATAAATTGTTTCTCCTTTTTGAATAATTCGCTGATGCGATCCATCATTTGGTTCAGCACTTCGTCTAATTCGCGAAAGTCAGTAGAATGCGTATTGATCGGCGTATGGTCGAACATTTCCGGTTCGTTGACCCGCCGGATTTTGGTGTCGATGATTTTATAGAATGGTTTTAAAAGGTATTCGATATACACCGTATCCATCAAAAAGGTAACACTCAGAACAATCAACAGCACGACAACAAAAAACAACCGGATAGCAAAAGTCAGGTCCTTTATTTCGCTAAGACTGCTCCCGATTTCAAGCTGGTACGCTTGTCTTTCATACAAAAACTGGTATTGCAGGATGCGGTAATCAGCTTCCTCTTCTTCAATAATCCGTGGTTCCGTAATAAAATGGGTCTTAGTGACCACTTTGTTTTGCGCAAGCCGCGACAATTGCAAAAACTCATTATGTAGCGTCGAAAAACTAGCATAGGTTTCCGAAGAATCTTTCCGCACTAGGAAATCATTAATTTCTTGCTTGTCGATGTGCGCTATGAATTTCTGTTTTTTTTCGATCAATCCTTTATTGATATTTCGATATACTACTTTTTCGATCAAAACCGGTAACAGCAGCCATATCACCAAAATCACTGACAATCTAGTCAGTGCATTAAAAAGGGCGAGCTGGTGTTTGATTTTCATAAAAATAATTTAATGGTTGATCCGATAGCCTACGTTTCGAACGGTCTCAAACCATGGTATCGCAGTATGCTTGTCTAGTTTTTTACGTAGGTTACGGACATGCACATCTATAAAATTAGAATCGGAATTGACCTCAAGAATATCACCCCAAATATGTTCGGTCAGTTGCAATCTTGTGATGACACGATTTTTATTTAGTACTAAATATTGGAAAATATCGAATTCTTTCTTCGTCAAATTGATTGCAGATCCATTATAACTCACTTTGTAATCCTGCAATTGCAATGTAAAACCATGCATGTTCAATTCATTCGCCGTAAAGCCGTGCATCCTGCGTATGATTGCAAACAAACGGGCGCCCAATTCCGTCAGTGCAAACGGTTTGGTCAAATAATCATCCGCACCCAACTGCAACCCGTGGATACGATCGTTCAATTCGCCGCGCGCAGTAATAATAATGACTGCAATTTTCGACTGGGTTTTTCGGACTTCCTTCAGGATATCAAAACCACTGCCGTCAGGCAATCCCAAATCAAGCAGCAATACATCAAAATCATTGCTGTTGATTTCCTCTAAAGCCGTCTCGCAATTATTCGCTAGTTTACAGATGTACCCTGTTTGCATTAGAAAGTCTCTGACCTCTTGCGCTAATTCCTGTTGGTCTTCTACAATGAGTATGTTCATATTTGCTGAAAATAAATAATCCGGCAACAACAAAGAAAACTAATTCCGGGAATCGCGAGGGTTATAATTTCGTTAAAAAAACGATTTCCTGGACGTGAAGTTTCCGATGGATTTCCTTATTTTTACCAACTAACAAAAAATGTATGTCAGCTCAAAAACGCCTTTTTCTTCTTGATGCCTATGCCTTGATTTTCCGCGGATATTATGCCTTTATCAAAAATCCCAGAATCAATTCGAAAGGTATGGATACTTCCGCTATCATGGGCTTCATGAATTCATTGATGGATGTTATCAAAAGAGAAAAGCCCGATCATTTAGCTGTTGCTTTTGATAAAGGCGGTAGTGATTTGCGTAACGAAATTTATCCGGAATACAAAGCCCATCGCGATGCTACGCCTGAAGCCATCCGAATAGCGCTGCCATATATCCAGCAGTTGCTCGAAGCGATGCATATCCCAATCATTGAAGTTGCGGGTTACGAAGCAGACGACTTAATTGGAACCATTGCCAAGCAGGCTGAAAAACAAAATTACCAAGTTTTTATGGTAACGCCGGATAAGGATTTTGCACAACTAGTTTCCGAAAATATTTTTATGTATAAACCTGCGAGGCTTGGCAACGGCATTGAAATCTGGGGAGTTCCTGAAGTGCTGGCAAAATTTGAAATCGAACGCCCGGAACAAGTCATCGATTTCCTTGGAATGATGGGCGATGCCGCAGATAATATTCCTGGGCTTCCTGGAGTTGGTGAAGTCACCGCCAAGAAATTATTGAAAGAATTTGGCAGCATGGAAAATCTCCTGGCCAACACCGATAAACTGAAAGGCTCGATGAGGGAAAAAATCGAAGCCAACAAAGAAAAAGGATTGCTTTCAAAAACACTGGCGACCATTCTTTTAGATTGCCCGGTAACTTTCAATGAAGCCGATTATGAATTATCGACGCCGGATGTCGCGAAGACCGATGCGCTTTTCAATGAATTGGAATTCCGTCGGATGGCAGAACAATTCGATACGATTTTCCGGAAAGGAGGAACTGCTTCTGCTGCGCCAACAATTGATGAAGCCAAATTATACAAAAAACCGCAGCCTAAAAACGAAGAGCAATTCGATCTTTTTGGAAATCCAGATACTGACAGCGGCGATTCAGAAGCACCGCGGCAGCAGTTCTACAATACATTGGAGAATACAGAACATTTCTATCAGCTTATTCAGGGTGATTTGGGCGTGAAATTGTTGGTTCAGAATTTACTGAATCAAAAGTCGGTTTGCTTTGATACCGAAACGACCGGCCTAGATGCGCTACATGCCGAGTTGGTCGGAATCGCTTTCTCATATGAAAAGGGAAAAGGCTTTTATGTTCCGTTTCCAGAAAGTCAGGAAGAAACAAAAATATTGCTCAAAAAATTTATTCCTTTTTTTGAAAATGAAGCGATTGAAAAAATCGGTCAGAACCTAAAGTACGATTTGAAAATCCTCGCTAATTATGGTGTTTCTGTCAAAGGAAAATTATTCGATACGATGATTGCACATTACCTCATCAATCCCGACATGCGCCACAACATGGATATACTTTCGGAAACCTATTTGAAATACAGTCCAAAATCGATAGAAAATTTAATTGGAAAAAAAGGCAAGAATCAAAAATCGATGCGTGATGTTACTCTCGAAGAAATCAAGGAATATGCGGTAGAAGACGCCGATGTCACCTTCCAATTGAAACAATATTTCGAGCCGATTTTAGAACAAACCGGCACCAAAAAATTATTCGAAGAACTGGAAATCCCTTTAGTGACCGTACTTGCTGCAATGGAATCGGAAGGAATCAATCTCGATGTCGACTTTTTAAAAGCGATGTCTACAGAAATGGCAACGGATATTATTCTGCTCGAAGCTAAAATTTACGAAATTGCTGGAGAGAAATTCAATTTAGCATCCCCGAAACAACTGGGTGATATTTTGTTCGACAAACTCAAAATCGGCGGCGTAAAACAAAAGAAGACCAAGACAGGCCAGTATGCCACCGGTGAAGAGATCCTGTCATATCTAGCAAAAGATAATGAAATCGTGTCGGCTATTTTAGACTGGCGCTCGCTGGTGAAATTACAAAATACATACATCGAAGCCTTGCCATTGCAAGTCGATCTTGTTTCCAAAAGAGTGCATACCGATTATATGCAAACCGTAGCAGCAACCGGAAGGCTCAGTTCTAATAATCCGAACTTGCAGAATATCCCGATCCGCACCGAACGCGGGCGTCAAATCCGCAAAGCATTTGTTGCCCGTGATAAAGATCATACATTAATTTCTGCGGATTATTCTCAAATAGAGCTTCGTATTATTGCGGCATTGAGTGGTGAAGAAAACATGATCAAGGCGTTTCAGAATCAGGAAGACATTCACAAATCGACCGCATCTAAAGTCTTTAATGTGCCTTTGGAGGAAGTTACCCGGGAGCAAAGAAGCCATGCCAAAACTGTCAACTTTGGAATCATCTATGGTGTTTCCGCATTTGGATTGAGCAACCAGACTTCCTTATCTAGAAGTGAAAGCGCCGCATTGATTGAGGCGTATTATAAAACCTATCCGCGATTAAAATCCTACATTCAGGAACAGGTAGATTTCGCCCGTGAAAACGGGTATGTTCAGACCGTTTTAGGAAGGCGCCGTTATCTGAAAGACATCAATTCGCAGAATGCTGTTGTTCGTGGCGGAGCAGAACGCAACGCTGTCAATGCGCCGATTCAGGGAAGTGCCGCCGATGTCATTAAGATTGCGATGATTAATATTCATCAGAAATTGGTTTCGGAAAATTGGAAAAGTAAAATGCTGTTACAAGTACATGACGAGCTTGTTTTTGACGTACATCAATCCGAATTGGAAAAAATTCAACCGATGATTAAACACGAAATGGAAAATGCTTTTAAAATGGCAGTACCTCTTGAAGTAGAAATCGGCATTGGATACGACTGGCTGGAAGCGCATTAATAGTGATAAAAAAGTATGGTATTCAATTAAAAAAATCCGCAGGCTTTTGTTTGTGGATTTTTATTTAAAGAACAAACCGATAGGTTGCCTTAACGAGGAAAATATTTTCAGGTTTTCTTCCTAGAATCTGTGCATTCAGTCCTTCAAATAAATCGGCTTTTGTACTGGCATCGCCATTAATTCCCTGTGACCACACTAAGAATATTTCTGATCCCGGTATATATTCCCAACGCACGACTAGATTCGAACGAAATTGCACAAAAGAAAAATCAGGATTTGCTATCGAATAATCGGTAGTGCCATTCGCATCTTCATCTACAGCATAGCTGTTGTTGACATTGTCGAAAGTAATTTGATTCGGCATAAAACGAGAAGTCCGGTCGCCATAATATTTTGCTTTTGGATTCGTGACACGATTGAAAGCGGTGTATTTCCCTTTGGATATGAAAGGTTGTCCGTAATATTGGATTGTTAGATTTGGATTAATAGAATAGTCCAATCGAAGCGACGCCACCAAAGTTCGTTGCACCAAATTGGCAGTAATGTATCTTGTATCAGCATTAAAATCGGTCTGCGTAACATATTGCGTTTTAGTGGTATTAATCGTATAATTCGGGCTCAACGTAATCGTGAAAGCATTCATCGGGCGATACGTAAATCCCCAATCGAATTCCGCATAAGTAAATGATCTGTTTTTACCTTCTGAGAGGTAAACTCCGCCATAATAACCGAATTTTTTTCTATAATCAGATCCGAAATTGATATACCGAAAAAACTCTTCCGAATAACGGAAACGAGGTCCACCCTGCAAAGATGTATTGGAATAAATCCTCGGTTTGTAAACGACCTGAGCATTAAGATTCCAATTGTTTTTCAGATTGATATTCGACATCAATGAATATTGCATCCGGTTGAAATTACCCTCAAAATCGTAACTCGAAAATTGCTCGAATCGGGTGAATATCTTACGGAACTGACCGAAAGGTTTTAATGTCTGATGGGTTAAAATCCCGTATTCCCGAATTTCATCAGCTTGTCTCAGAAACCCTATGTCATTTAACTCGAGTTCAGGCGAACGCCAAACTAGCAACCCATAATAGCGCCAGTTGCCTTCGCTAGATTTGCCTGCTTCTAGCTTACCACCGGTTCCCGTTAGTGATGTTCGATCCGGATCAACCGATACATGGCCGGCATCAACCCTTTGAAACAAATGTGTTAAACTCATTTGGGTTCTTGTGATCGCATCTTTGCTACCCTGCACATTGCTGCCAACAAAGTTTCCGGTAACGTAATATTTTCTGTTGTTCCAGTTGTGTTTAAAATCGATGCCTCCGGTATAAGCTGCTTCCCGAAGAAAGGTAAGATTGTCAGTCAACTTCCTGTTAGTCCCCGTAAACATGCCGCCGATATAACTGTTCTTGTTATTAAAATCCTTTTGTACGCGGGCAACCGTATAGTTCGTCAACGGCTCCACCTGTTCTTTCGATCTGTCGGTGCCAGTAGCAATTTTTGCAAACTCTTTATCCGTTACACTCTCTAAAACACCAATCGACCAGCCTGATTTAGTTTTTCCACTGAATTTTGCAGCGCCTAAAATGGTGCTGTTATCCGGTATTTTTACAAAGGAGTTAGAGACATTCGGATAGCCCTGCGGACTTCTTCCGATTCTTCTTGAGTAAAATAAATTGTCCTGTCCATCGGCAAAACGAAAATTGAAAATATTTTTATTCTCAACAAAAAACGGGCGCCTTTCTTCGAAGAAAATTTGAAATCCATCCAATGCAATTGCCGCCGGATCAGCTTCCACTTGTCCGAAATCGGGATTTATCGTTAAATCTAAATTGAGATCGTTGGTAATGCCAACTTTGGCATCCAAACCGCCATTGATTTTAAAATCCTGTCCATCGCGGAACGGATTGCCTTCTTCTTTGGGATACGTATTTATTTGTGAAACGACGAACGGCTGTATTTCTAATTGTTTTTGCGGTTCGATGTCTATCAATCCACGTAATTCTCCAAATTCACTTACCCAACCAGGTGCGTCCACCGGAATACGCTGCCAGTTGGAGCGTTCTTCGGCTCGAAAATATCGGCGTGTCGCCTGTAAACCCCAAACTTGTTCTTTGCTTTTACCAAATTTCAATTGTGAAAATGGAATTTTTATTTCAGCGGTCCAACCTTCATTATCGATATGGGTAGCCAAATACCAAATCGGATTCCAGCTACTGTCCCAATTGTTTCCGTTTTCTGAAATAAACTCATCACCTTTCACACCAGAAACCGAAGCAGTAAAAGAAAAACCGGTGCGCTTGTCATTATAACTGTCGATATTGATTTCAACAAAGTCACCTTCAAATCCGTCACGGCGCGACATGCGTTTTACAATGCCTTTTGGATCTTTATCATAGCAACGGAATGCAAAATAGAGGTATTTTTTGTCATAAACCACTTTGAATTTAGTGGGTTCAGAAGGTAACGTGTTTTCGTCGGGTTCGTGTTCCATGAAATCGGAAGTCCACTCGACGGTATCCCATGATTTTTCATTAATCAACCCGTCAATAATGGGAGCCTCTTCAGCAGAAACAGCTTTAGTGGTATAACTTCTTTTCTCCACATTGGGTTTCTCCTGTGCCGTGAGCACCTGGCCACAAAGGATGGATAAAAGTACTAAGAGTTTTATTGTGCTGCTCATACCAAAAACTTTTTCATTGAATAGTCCTCTTATTTTGCTTTCTGTTACATTTTATAATGTTGGAATTGGAAACTTTAACATTCGCGTTATGGTTTCCAAACTGATACGACGAAGCGAACGTATTTAACCATAAGAAAAATCTTTGGATGCCTTTTGCTGAAAACGATTTAGATTAGCATAAAGGCAGGTTGACATTAAGTGTACAATCGAATAAAAACCATTGGATTACAAAAATATTGTCTAATTTTAAACTCCTAAATTAATCCGTTGTGGACACGCTAAAAACAATCTTGTATTTTTCAATTTTTAATTATCCGCTGAAGTTGGAGGAAATTCGCAGTTTTTCTATTTCGAAAGATAAAGCAACGATTCAAAAAGACTTGGATGAATTGGTTACAAAAAATATTATCATTCAAATCGATGATTTTTACCTTCTCGATAACAACCGAAAAGCGATTGAAAAAAGAAAAAAAGGCAACCAAATGGCATTGCAAGCGCTGGTGAAAGCAAAAAAACGGGCACAATTTATCTCAAAATTCCCTTTTGTAGAAGCCGTCGGAGTTTCAGGATCATTATCCAAAGGGTATTATGATTCGGAAAGCGACATCGACTTCTTTGTCATTACTAAACCCAATAAAGTTTGGCTTTGCCGGACGTTTTTGATGGTTTACAAAAAGATTTTCCTGTTCAATTCGAGAAAATATTTCTGCATCAATTATTTCATGTCGTCTAATAGTCTCGAAGTGGCTGAGAAAAATCGATTTACGGCCACTGAAATTAAAACCCTGATTCCTTTTCAGGGGAAAAGTGCCTTCGAAGCTTTTTATAAAAAAAACGTTTGGGTTTCAGACGTATTTGGTGAAATGAACCCTCAATTGGAATCGATTGAGAACATCCGAAAACCAAAAGTAACACAACTATTAGAAAAGGTTTTTGAGGCGAAACTCGGTGACTTTATCGATAATTTCTTCAAAGCATTCACGCTTTACTTCTGGAAAATAAAATTCAGTAAAATGGATGATGATGATTTTAAAATCGCTTTAAAATCAACTAAGAATATATCGAAACACCATCCTTTGAATTTTCAAAAGAAAGTCATTACAGCTTTGAACGAAAAATACGAAGAAATCAGAAAAACGCACAACATCGAATTATCCAAGGAATATGTCTGACATTCTTTTTTCTCATTCCTATTACTACAAGCTCGACCCGAAGCAATGGAAAAACAAAACTCCTTTTCCTCCTTTAGGAACGTTGTATGCCGCTGCGCTGCTTCGTAAGAATGGGTATGAAGTAAATCTATTTGACACCAATCTTCTGGATAATCCCGACGAAATCAAGCCGCTATTACTAAATCTTCAACCAAAATACTTGGTGATTTACGATGACGGTTTCAATTATTTGACGAAAATGTGCCTGACAACAATGCGTGAGGCCTGTTTCAGAATGATCGCTTTTGGAAAACAAAACAACTGCACTGTCATTGTGTGCAGCTCTGATGCTACCGATCACTATGTCGAATATTTGAAAAAAGGAGCTGATTACATTCTGCAGGGTGAAGGAGAATTGACATTGTTGGAGCTTATTGATACCCTTGAAACAAAAAACACTTTAGAAAGTATAGATGGAATCGTTTATAAAAATTCTGACGGGATTCAGGTGAATTCGAAACGGCAGGTTTTGCAAAATTTAGATGTTTTGCCATTTCCCGCTTGGGACTTGATTGATATGAATGCCTATAAAATTATTTGGGGCGAAAAAAACCAAACGTTTACTTTAAATATTGCCACGACCAGAGGCTGCCCTTTCAAATGCAATTGGTGTGCAAAACCAATCTATGGCAACCGCTATAATTCGCACTCGCCAAGCTACATCGCCGAACACATCGCATTTTTAAAAGCCTCGTTTGGCGTTCGTCGGTTCTGGATGTGTGATGATATCTTTGGGTTGAAACCGAATTGGGTTCAGGAGTTTAATTTGGAGTTGCAAAAGAGGAAACTCGACATTCGGTATTATATTCAAAGCCGTGTCGACCTGTTGCTTAAGGAAGACACGATTGATGCGTTGGCTGCTTCCGGTTTGGAAGAAGTTTGGGTCGGTGCGGAAAGTGCTTCGCAGAAAATCCTCGATGCGATGGATAAAGGCACTAAAGTCGAACAGATTTACGAAGCTACACGCCTGCTCAAAAAGAAAAACATTCGGGTTGCTTTCTTTCTGCAATTCGGTTATCTCAATGAAAATCAGGAAGACATTCTCAAAACAATCAATATGGTCAAAGAACTGATGCCTGACAATATCGGAATTTCGGTATCGTATCCGCTAC